>WJIL01000069.1 GCA_014730275.1 Candidatus Lokiarchaeota archaeon
GCCCAGTAGCTCGGGCAAGTACTGCATGAGTCGATAGTACTTCCATTCAGGCTTGTATTCCTCTGCATCCAATATTCGCCTCCGTATCAACGCCAGGTCTACAGGGGGTCCCGGCTCCAGCCATATTCGTGTCATATTTCCGAGCATAGCTGCTGCTGTATCTCTTACATCCTCGGGTGCTACGTCTCTCTCGTGAATTCGCAGTGGCCAGCCCTGAAACACACAATAGACACATCCGTAGCTAGAATCCAGGTACACGGTGGCATAGCACAGCTTCCGATTAACAGCTCGAAACCGTTTCCGGTCTTCATTCTTTTCTAGCATCGCATGTTTCCAGCTAGGGAAAGCTGAGAGCTTCATTTCGCGAACATCTTCGTCGTTGACACAGAGGATTCTTCGTTCATCATCTGTGTATTCATGGTGCAGTGGACGGAAACAGGGACACCCTTGCACGACCTGAGCTTTGCCCTGTTTTCCAACCTGCATGTTGATTCATTCTCCTGATGAGTCTAATTGCCATCAGATAGGCGGCAAGGCGTATAATTCATTGCATTCTCATAGCTGAGATACCAAACGAGCAGCCGGAAATACTCATGCAGAGTTTCTCAATACTCTACAATTTGCCATCACAGTTCTTGCATCGTTCTTTGCCTTGTGGATTCTTGGTGCCGCAATATGGACACACCACCAAATAGCGAATTTCTCGTTCCACAGTTTCTTTCTCCACCTTTTCCTGTTCTTTTTTGTCCTCTAAGTTTCTGCAAATACAACAAAGTAAAGCCACCAAGAGGAGTATGATGAATGAGATGGTCATGATTTGGGTTTGGACCAAGGGCGGATTGAATTGGCCCGGCCAGTATGTTTGCAGTACCATTCTCTACCACTGCGAAGGAATAGGGTCAATCGCACTTGAAGCTTTCCACAAGATTGCTTCATCAAGTAGTTCTTACCACACATCAATCTCCGAAATTCAATGCCAACCCTTCTCGGTTGCTGAGTAATCTCAGCGCCAATTGCAGTGGGATACTGATCTCCCATGAATCAGATTATGATAGTTGCAAAAAATCTTATAACACCACTATTAGTGGTAAATGAAATGTGGGGTGTACTCTGTTGAATCCTCCCAACTCACATATCTCCACAAGCTGTGCGGGGGACAAGCAGAACCAACCCCTCTTCGAAATGGAGATGAGAACATGACCAAATGTGCGAGATGTAAGAAAGAGATTGAAGGCGAAGTAAAAAGATACCATTGGCACAATATCCCTCTCTGTGATGAATGTGCAGAAGAGGTGGAATTCGGCGGAGTTCCACTTGAGAATTTGCTATGATTGTCCGGCAGAAGTCAAATAAACAATCAGTATTCCGTTAGGTCCATCAGCCGAACATCATGCTCTTGGCAATTCATAAGGTGGTTTGATGGTTCCATTCCGGACAGTAGCAGAATTCGCTGCTCTCATGCTTGTTGGCGATATAATTGGTGTAATTGTAGGAATTCTGCTAGCCGCGGCTTTGAAAATCGAAGAAGCAGGCACCACATGGAAACTACTGGTGCTTGTATCAATACTAACAGCGGCGTATGGTTTGCCATTAACATGTTTCTGGGTGCAAGCGAGTCCCTATTTCCCTGATGTGATTACCGAAGTTCCATTGCTTTGGAATCTCGGTACCCTGCTCCTGAACATCCTGATTTTCGTAAATGTATGGCTGATCTTTGACGTTTATAGCTCAGAGGACCAGGAGAAAAATGAATAGGAATTATCGTCGTTGAGGTAGGACATTTCCTCAATACCGCTTATGTTACCTGGATGCTACCAACTATTCGGAAATTCAAAATCAATCTCGAACATTCGTAATCTAATCAATCATGATATCCACACTTTCCTTCATATGAGTGAGGTCGGTTTCTTCAATAGGATTACCTCTGAGATCGATTCTTTCAAGATGGTCGCAGTCATCCAAAGGGGCAAGAGCAACGTTATGCAACCGATTGAAGCTCAAATTAATCTCTCGCAGGTCTGGGCAATTCTGAAGGGGTTCGATATCGATCTGCTCAAGTCGGTTTCTCTTGATGTACAACCCTCTTAGATTCCTGCATTCGCCCAAAGGGGTCAGGTCGATTTCTTGGATTCGGTTTTCATTCAGTGAAAGAGCCATGAAATTCTCACACGAGGCAAGAGCACTGAGGTCGATTGATTCCAGTTGATTTCTATAGAGATGTAGGTAGCGAAGATTTGTGCACTCAGCTAGCGGTTTGATATCAATCTCCGAGATATTATTGGAGCCCAATCTAAGTGTGTGCATTCGTTTGCAGGAAGAGAGAGGCCCTAAGTCGAGTTTGTGAATGCATAGCCGTTTCAAATCAACAACTGCAGCATCTGTTCTCACTTGTACCATTTTTTGACGGCCCTTGGACTGGTAGGTCAATGGAACAGAATCGCTTTCAGAGGAGTGCATGCCTTTCCATGGCTAATGCGGCTAGAAATACCTGTTTGTTGTTTGCAGCTCGAAGAAGGAACCATCATCATATAGTTACTTCGAGATCCATATTCGGTATTCCCGGTTTGGCACTCATTTTTGCCTTTGTTTCCTTTCTGAAAAAAAGATACTTCTCCATGTCTCAAGATAGCGATGAATATCGAAGAGAACTCGATATGTCTGCACCGAATCAGTTCAAAATCAATTAGCATCACACTAATATCTTGTTAAGCGAATCGAAGGATATGGAAAAGATGAATGCGGTCATATGCGAGAGATATGGCCCTCCCGAGGTTCTGAAACTAAGAGAAGTTGAGTAACCTGTCGCCGAGAATGACGAACTCTTGATAAAATTCCATGCAACCTCAGTGGTCATGGGGGATTGTGAAATGCGAGCTCAGAATGTCCCGCAATACAGCCTTGGACTAAAGCTCATCATACGACTTGGATTTGGAATCCGTGGTCCAAGGAAGAAAAAGCTAGGACAACAATGCGCCGGGGAAGTTAAATCGATTGGAGAAGAGGTTACTTCATTCAAGTCTGGTGATCAAATATTCGCAGCCACTGGTTTTGACCTGGGAACGTATGCCGGGTACACAACTCTTTCCGAGGATAGTACTGTTGTATTGAAACCAAGAAACATGAGCTACGCTGAAGCCGCCACGATTCCCATCGGTGGAACGGAGGCACTACATTTCATGGAGAAGGCGGAAATCTAGGACGGTCAGCGGATCTTGATCAATGGTGCAGGTGGAAGCATTGGAACTATTGGCATCCAGCTAGCAAAGTCAAGAGAAGCTGAGGTGACTGCTGTGGAGAGGGCTGACAAATTCGATATGCTGTACTCACTTGGTGCCTATCCTCGGGTGTACCTTCGAAGCAATTGCCGCAAACGGTTTACTGAGAATACTGGTGTAGAGGAGTTGGAGGGGCCTACCCCCAACCCTCTTCTTCTTTCAACTTCGCTTGCGAATCACCAAGACTATGATTACTATGCCAATGACAGCACCCACTACAGCCGCCACTAGACCGAGTGAAGAAAGCGGATCACCGATACCCGGAGTGGTTTCAGTTGTTGTGGATGTCGTTGTCGTGGCTGTTGTGGTGGTATCAGTCACTTCTGTGATGATGACGATGACGGTGTCTGAGACTGTATTGCCAGCTGCGTCTTCGACGACAATGGTGAGATTGTATTCACCCACTGCAAAGCCATCAAGCAGCACTGAAATGGATTCCTCAGAAGAGTTCCATTCACCTTCTCTGAACAGCTCACCATCCTTGTAGATGGAGTAGGACTCAGGAGTATCATCGCTAGCGTTCCACGCCACTGTTACGCCTGTAGCATTCTCTGCAACGGACACATCTTGCGGGCTATCGATGGTTGGATTTTCGGAGTCGACTACGGTTACAAAGACCGTGTCAGCTGCTGTGTTTCCACCAATGTCTGTCGCTACAATAGTGAGATTATGAACACCCAGACCGAATCCCTCCAATGAAATCGTTATGATTTCGCCTGTCACACTCCATTCGCCTGACTGGACGCTTGTTCCGTTGTGGAAGACTTCGTAGCCTACTGGATGACCATCTTGCAATTCCCAGCTAACGGAGACATCGGTCATACCATACTCAATTACCTCATCTGCTGGGCTCGAGGTAGTCGGGGATGTTTCATCAAGGACGGTCACAATGACCGAGTCTGCTGCTTTGTTGCCAGCCTCATCTGTTACCAGCGTTGTGAAATTGTACTCGCCAACGACCAAGCCATCCAGTGAGATTCTGATTTCACTGCTGTTCCATACACCTGAATCGAAAACCGTGCTGTTCTTGAACACGGTGTACGTGGCAGGAAAGTCATCATTGGCAGTCCAAGTTAGATGAAGGCAGAGGGTGCCCTCTGCGAATGAGCGGTCGGATGGAGAGTCGATATGTGGTGCACTCGATGCAATCACGTGTACCCAGACTGTGTCATTACTCTTAGCACCAGCACTGTTGAGCACGGTCACAGTGAAGTTGTAGAGACCTGCTGAAAGGCCGTCAGTGCTGACAGTGATATCCTCTCCGGCCCAGCTTGAATCGGCAACAGAAGTTCCGTTTCTGAGCACTGTGTACTGATCTGGATCATATGATAATGCTCCCCACGTGATGTTATTGCCTGTCATTCCTTCTTCGTAAGAGATGTTGGCAGGAGCGCTTACGATGGGTCTGATGATGCTGGGATATCTGTCGATGGCGCCAGCAGTGCCGCTAATCGAATAGGTGCCAGAACCACTGTAATCGTGCCAGTAGTTGCCCACGTTTACATCGTCGTCCCAAACATTGTTGGTCCCAGTGTCATAGGCGTTTGGGGTATTCCACCCGATGTAGTTGTGATATACGCGATTATCTTCAGAGGAAGCACCAGACAGCTCGATCCCCTTCTGGTTGTTGTTTATGACCTCGTTTTGTATGATCGTGTAGTTTACCGTGTTATAGAGGTACATTGCGGAAAAGGTTGTCCCAGTAACGTAGTTCCCACGTACAGTGACATTCTTGCTGTTGAATCCTCTAATTGAGTAATCGCAATCAAAGAATCTGTTATTGATGACTGACATATTGTCATGAGCCAAAAGAATGCCAATGGACGCTCCGTAGAAAGAGTTGTTCTTGAATAAGCTTTCTTGAGTAGAGCTGGAAGTCTCTATGCTGTACCCTAATGAGCCCGTGAATGTGGAACCTGAGACATTGGATGATATTGAAGATGCAAGCTTGACACCTCGGTTGTTGTTTTCGAACGTAGAATTGGTTACCAGAATATTCTCGGAGTAGTGCACAGAGACTGCCTGATCATTGTTTCCAAAGACAAGGTCAACCCCTGTAATATTTTCGCTGTTCCAAATCTGGATACCAGAGATAGTTTCATTGATCGCTCCGTTCCGGAGAGTGATATCTGTCGAGTTGGCCACAATAACTTGGCCGTAACCGTTCACATCAAGATCGGTTCCAGAGGTGTTCCAGAGATATGCCAATGGTAATCCGTTAATCACATTATCGGTGAAATTGTGGCGGGCATGGGCTTCAACGGTGGTGAGAGTAAGCTCAATACCCGACCTTACGAAGGTGTTTTCCACCACATTGATATCAGTGCTGTAATAGAGAGACAGACCTCCGTGCACCGACATGACATCTGTGACTGTGTTGTTTCTGACTGTTATGTCATTTCCCTGCCAGACTCGAATTCCGTAACCACCCGGTATATTGGAAACTGTGTTGTTTTCAACAATGCCTTCTGGCCGAAAGCAGTAGATTCCCGAGTTGGGGCTGTCCACGGTATTGTTGATGATATCTACGGGGGCCTCCATTGCCCCGATACCTCGGTTCTTGTCCACTACGGTGTTGTTGTAAACAAGACTATGATTTCCCGTGGTGACGATGCGCACACCCCACCCAGCTTTGGTGGTAGCAGACGCAAGTAGGTTTCCCCGAATCTCGAAGTGGGACTGTACGTTCTCAATGTAGATGCAATCACCATCTGTGGTGATGTTGTACCCTTCTATGATGTAGGGGTTGCTCTGGCTACCGTTCCCAGGAAAACCGTAGTCAGTAAAGTTGGCATCATCTATGATTGTTATCGGGCCATGGTTGGTATATCCTGTTGCTGCTGGTTCTATGATTTCTAGCGGTCCTGATGTAGCATCTTCCGTGGTGGCTGTTAATCCATTCTCTGCAAACATGGGTGTTACAGCAGGAAGCAGGAGAACGAGCGCAAGGGCTAATATAGAAATGTGTTTTATTTTCAAGTAGTTCACCAGTGGTAAAGATTCGTTAGTGGTTATTTTGGGCCCCAAGGGGGCGTAGTCCGCCCGCGAGCGTCGCTCCTACTAATAAGCATTTATAGTTTGTATTATTACAATAATGAGAATAATGGCAATTACTAAAAAAATAAAATTATGAAAAGGAGCATTAATCAGGTGAATTCGGTCTGCATATAGTATCTCTGGTGGTATATGCTTGGAAAATTACACAGTGTATATGAAACCAAACTGCTGCATGAGATTGAATGCTATATGATCAGTCCATCAAGCAGCAACAAAAACCCACTGCATAGATATCATTCCAGTAGAGAGCAAAATCAACCCCGCTAGGACAATCTGCAGCTTATACCCCTCACTGAGAAAACGGGAACAATAGGATCCAATCAAAGAGCCTAGGAAACCAATCATGAAAAATCCCAGAGCCACTAAGAGCCCAAGTCGTTGGAAAATTACAAACTGAGTAACAGTAGATAATGAAGTGAAAAGAACCATCAAACTACCGGTTCCAGCCGCAAATTCAGCGGCAAGGCCTAACTCCAACATCAATGGAACTTTCAATAAGCCGCCCCCGATACCTACACTTCCTGCAAGTATACCTGCACATAAGGCACCGACTATCCCCAAACATTTCTGTCGGAATGATTTGGGTTCACATGTGGCAGCCGACTTCTGTGTTTCTGCTGAGGATTCAGGGACTTGACTACAATCATCACCATTCAGTATATGATGTCGCTTCTCCTTGGCAGAATAGAGTGTCTTGAGTCCGGTTAGACTCAGAACCAGAACCAATAGGACTAACAGAATCGTTCCAGGAAGGAACATATTTAGTTGGACACCGATAAGGGTACCGGCGATTGTGAATGGCTCCATCAAGAATGCGAATTTGTACATAACCTTCTTGTTCCTTATGTTGAGTAGGACTGCTCCTGTAGCCACCCCCAAGATGATAGCTTTGGATAACGGAATAGCCTCGTGAGGGGTTAAGATACCTACTATCAGAAGAACCGGGGTAAAGAAGCCGCCTCCGCCAATACCAGTAGAACCTGCCAAGCTTGCAAAAAGTAAGACCAGGAATACGATAATCACGAGATTATGCATTCGTTTGAAACCTCAATCAGCTCAATAGCTATGATGATTTCGGCATTTTCCTAACTGCGGGTCATTAAGGGGCATTAATAAAATTACATATGCGGTATTGGTGCAAATACCTAATTCTTCGACAATCATTTCATCAGTTAGCTGGCTTCTTAATTATGGCTGGATTCACTTCTCCGGGCAGCAGAGCCATTGGCATGTTCACGTTACAGAAGAATAAATAGTAGTCTTTCATTTGTTAGACCGAACAATAATGAGTGATTCACGACTGCAGCACAGCAAACGAAGTTTCTCCGTGTTTGCAATCCTTGCAAGCATCATCATGGGGATCCTATTATTCCAGTTCGCTGGCGTTGTCTTCGTACAGCTGGGAATTGAACCCTGGCTTGTTATTGTCATTATCATTGGATCTCTTCTAGGTAGCATGGTGAACATACCTGTTACCACAATTCAATCACAATCCGACAAATGCCCCGATGCTGAGTATGTCTCACTATGGGGATTCAGCTATCGTGTCGTGCAACCTGACTGCCCGGGCGAGACGCTTATCAGTGTTAATCTTGGTGGGGCGGTAATTCCAGTTCTTGTAAGCGCCTATTTGCTTCTCATTCACCCTCAAACGATTCCGGTTGCACTGTTAGGCATTCTCATCGTATCAGTCTTTGTCAAGGCGATTGCCAGAGTCGAGCCTAATGTGGGGATTGTAACACCTGGACTGCTCCCCCCTCTCGTTGCAGGTATTGCCTCAACTGCGCTTATGCTGTTCCTACCGGGGATGTTCAGTCCGCATGTTCTTGCTTACGTATCAGGCACACTCGGTACGCTGATTGGAGCCGATCTACTTAACCTCAACAAGATCGCCGAACTGCAAACAGGTAGCGCTTCAATTGGCGGTGCAGGAACCTGGGATGGGGTCTTCCTTGCTGGTTTGCTAGCCGTCTTCTTTGTTTAGACAACAAACATAGAATCCTAATCCTGAGGAGTTTTCAGAAGATGCGCTTTAGACATGCTGATTTGCGAATTGAAGAATCTATCATGTGATTACTTTTGTCTCATCTTCTGGCACGTCACAACTCTCGCGGAAGGGTTTCACAGGATGTTCCTGGCATTTCACAAACGTCAAAGAGACCAGCTTAGAACACATCCGACCACACAAAACCAAATAGGGCCATAACCTTAAATCAAATCTGTTGGACATTCACTCAGGGTATCAAAATGATGGTCAGAGTTCGGATGGATGACCAGAGGCAGATTCGAATCCCGAAGAAAGCAGGAATCGAAGGAGATACGTTTTTCCTTCTCACTCTTGGATCTTACCATATTCTCATTCCTGTTCCTTCAGAGAAGCCAGAACTGGATATCGAGGGCTCCATTTCAGATCTTCTTAAACGAGCAGAAACCGAAATTTCTGAGGATGTATCCAAGAGGTGGAGGAGGAAAGAGCAAGAGTGCTGATTGAGAATGATATGGTTTTAGCCTTCTATAAAAAGAAGAATCATCTAAAATCTCATGCAACCCGTCTCTTCTCAAAGATCGAACGGGGTGATTTTGGAACAGTTGTAATTCCTAGCGTCTTCTCAATTGAGTTGTACTACGTCTTGGATAAACTCACTAACGTATCATCCGTTCGTGATGTCATAGGACATATTGTGACATTCCCCCATCTTTCAGTTATTCCATTCACACCTGAGCATCAACTAGCGGCGCTCTATCTTTTGGAGAATTATCATCTGGGATCCATCTTTGATGCAATCTATGCCGCAGTTTCACTTAGTGATGACAATCCAGATAGCATCATTGTATCAACAGATCATGTCTATGACAGAATAGAAGGTTTAACCAGACTGAATCCAACTGATGTCTAGCCCAATTGAATATCTAGAGAGATAGAACCATGCGATTAGCATATTTCGCGTTTAAGGTGATGAACAAAGCTAGGCTCCATCAAGCAAGCTTTGGAATTATCTTCCACAACGAAATTACAGTTCACGCTCATACAACACGAAGCGGCGGCCCTCGTATTTCTTGGGGATGATCAGCATCGTTTCTGACCATTCGGTGGCATTGGGTCCCAGAAAGAAGGCAATTTGATCCAGCTCGTGTCTTTCAGACTCCTCAAGCAATCGAGCAACTGTATCGATGAAGATGCCTCTATCGAGCGCAAAAATAGTGACGGCAACGCGTTCAGATCCATTTCTGCTGACATCCTCCGTGAAGTACATCGCTTCTATCGAGCCATGGTCGTTTACTATGATGTAGAAATCGGTTTCTTCATTCAGTCTTCTGAGACCTTGAAGTGTTGGCATTTCGAATTCCCATGAAACGGGGATTTTCGAACCTTGAAAGAGGCCAGTTTCTTTCGCCATTTTGTGAAGCCGCCTGGGATCGATTCTTAGTGGCTTGATAGTAGGACTTGGTTTCGGTCGTTTCGGGAAGGGTGCATCCAGTCGGAAGTATCCAACTTGCTCGGTGAGTTCAAAACCTACCTTCTCTGCCACATGCATAGATGCCTTGTTACGCGAGCTAGTGGCGTACCACATCCGCGCGTAGCCTTCATCTTGAGCTGTATCGACCAAGTGTTCTACGATTTCGGTTGCCTTTCCTTCTTCACGGTAATCCTCATGAACTCGCAGGCCTTTCGCCCAGGTGACCCCGCCCCGAGAGATAGGGACCATAGCGATTATTGCAATCAATTTGTCGTCGTCGAGTGTGCCAAGCACAATGGTGTCCTCATCCTCTACCCATTGGCTGAATCGGTTTGGCACGTAATCATTACCACTCCATATGCCTGCACATAGCTCGTCCACGAGGGCCTGGTCCTCTTTTCTGAGCCGCCGAATCTCAGAAGTCATACTAATCTGGTCAACTAACGGCTTTATGAATCCCGGAGATTGATGCATTCCATCAAGAAACGATTGAGAGCCGATGTTATGGTCTGCATTACTTGGGTTTGCGAAGAATGATACAGTAATGATGATGCGTGTTTGATACATACGTTGTCGGAAAGCCCCAGCAACCAAGCCGTTTGTTATCTTGACACCAGATTTGTTCCTGCTTGAGATCATAGGTCTTTGAAAGAAACCTAGCCAAATCCCACGCTATGGCCTTCAAATCTCCATCAGTATCACGCATATTCTGGGCGATAATAGTGAGATAGGATCCATCTCTCATAAGCTCGTAGTAACCTTCGATTGTTTTCGTTACAGCCTGAAGATAGTCATTGTACGATTCTATGTTTCCAATATCAACATCCAAATCGCTATAGTATTCTTTCAGCCCCTCTTCTCTACGTTCCTTCTGTGTTGTAACATTATTACCCCTGGATTTCCTCAGCATATTCCAATAAGGTGGACTTGTTATCAGGTAATCGAAGGTGGGTGAATCTCCATCAAAATGATTCCGAAGAAGGGGAGCCCCTTTCATCGCATCGTCTAGAATGACTTTATGATCACCATGGCCTTCATGTTTAGTGATTTGCTCTTTGGCGATTCTAGCGAATTTGGGAACCAGCTCGATACTAACAGAATTCCGTCCGAGTGTTTTGCATGCTACTGCAGTGCTACCGACGCCAGCAAAGGGATCAAGCACCCATTCTCCACTATTGGTAAAAAACCGAACAAATCTCTCCACGAGCTCTTCCGGGAATTTGCCCGGGTGTTGAACTTGCTTGGAGTTACGGGCTTTTGGATTCAGAACGAACCATGATTTCGTTGCTTTGACCCACTCTTTACCATTCAGTTCGTTCAATCGCTTTGAGCGAGATTCATCATGGTTATTCAAGGTAGGCTCCTACTTTCGTGTTGATGAGCTCCTTAATGAAGCATGCTACTGAGGCTCTGGATTTTCAAGACTTGACTGGATGCTTCTGTTGATTGCAACTTCGCCAACGTCAGAACAGTAGGAGGCGATTCGTTCCATGTGAAGCAGCAAAAGGGCCGGCTTCGCCCCGAGGCCATTTGGCGAAGTACCCATCTTAGACAGCTTGTCAGCAATGTCCTCCGCAGCGTGCAATGCCTCAAACGTTTCCTCGGCTTTGTAGGAAACGCTCCCATTTTCTCGTAGGTGATCTGAAGCGCGCTCATTGGAGAAGAATGCAGTTTTTGTTTTGTTATATACTCGAAGTAGTTCGTGAGCTGTTTCAGCAATGGAATCCAAAGATGCAATTGATTCGCCTAGATGTTCAACGGCACCACAAACGTGATCTGCCATACGCTCAACATACTTGGCAGCGAGACTGAAATGCAGACAATCTGAGCTAGGTATCCCAATCTTCCGAGCGTAGGAAGGATCACGAAGCGCAAGATGACAAAGGCGTTCTACAAAATACCTGTGTCGATCTACATCCTCATCCCGCATGAGTATATGCTGTGCGTCACTGTAGTCACCAGTTGCGATTGCATCGGCCAGTTCTGACAGCATGTATTTGGTTGTTGCAAATTGTCGTTTCAGAATAGACACGACCATCTGCTTCTCACTGGTATCACGAATTGATATACTGTTGGAATGCTCCTCCAGAATCTCGAATCCTGGAAGCCTCCGAATTGACTGACTTATTTCCTGTCGTTCGGCCATATCCAAGGACTCGCTGAAATTCAGCTCAAGTTTGGTTGCTCCTACGACATAGGCACCAATGAGAATATTGTGTAGGTTAAGAGAGAAATCTTCGTCGATAGTAAAGGCAATTCCACTTGATTTCTGATGTTCGAATTCGGGTGGAAAAACTCTGAGCGTTCCGTCGCTGGTCTCCTTGATTTTGACTTCCGAATCTTCATTCAAACCATATTTGTCGCACCATGGCTTTGGCAGATAGACGTAGAATGAATTCCGGACCTTGTTTAGCTTTCGTGTGGTTGTCGAGGCCAACTGAATATGTCTCCTGATGAATTCAAATGCTTATCTAAAGCCAAACGGACTTGCATTTAATTCATTTGCTTTTCACCAAATCAATATGAACATATGATAGATGTCTCAAATAGGTAACCATTTTAGTAAAATGCGACGAGATCGGCTTAGGAGGGGCTAGAGGTCATTACACTTTGCATATGATTCATTTACAACAAAGTCAGACAGCTGAAAAATATGGATATCCCTTAACTATTACCATCAAAGGCATGGAAACACGAAACACGGAGAAAGTGTGAA
>WJIL01000070.1 GCA_014730275.1 Candidatus Lokiarchaeota archaeon
ACCGTTTCTACTAGTCTTGGAAGAAGCCCACCAGTTCTGTCCAGAAAGCCGCAGAGAAATCGCTATTCCAAAAGATCGTATAGAAACAATTGCCAGGGAGGGACGAAAATTCTTTGCCTTGTTATGTCTGATTTCTCAACGCCCTGTTAAACTGTCTACCACCGTTCTGAGTCAGTGTACTAATCAGGCGATATTTCGCTGCACCAATCCTTACGACCTCGAGCATATTGGGCGTAGTAGCGAGGGGATAGATCGTTCGTCCCTTGACGCGATAACCTCCCTGGAAGTTGGAGAATCTCTCATGGTGGGAGAGGTTGTAAGTGTTCCAACGTTTGTGAAGATACGGCGCCGCCACTTCGAGCCGAAGGGAAGAATCACCGATCTCCTAGATGCTGTTCGCGAAGCAGAGCACTAAAGCTGAAACTTCTCGAGGACCTTTCTAGGGTTAGGGTGTTAAGTCCATGATTATTTCATCAACCGCGGTCCATGAGATTTTCTTTAATCCATGTTGACCGGGCTCATGGCGGCAATCCAGGAGACCGGCTTCTTGAAGGATTTTTATCTGTGCACTTGCGTTGGCCTCTGTACCGCCAAGGTGTTTTGCAACCCTTGTAACATCTTGTTCTTTCTGTAAGAGAAACTGCAGTATTTCTAGGCGTGTGCCTGAAGAAAGTGCGCTTGCTATTCTTAGGATGTCGTCATCGTTGGCTATTTCTAGTGTTTCTGGCACTTATCGCACCTCACGTGAATCTGGCCAGTTGTTCAAGCATGTCTTTATTATAGTTGTTGTTTGCAAATGCCTTATGTCGCGTACATCTATGAAGCCATGTTAAGCCTTTATAGCAATAAATTAAGGATTAAGTTGAGTGCGACCCCTCATGAATAATGAAAGCGAGTTCATAATGGGCTTTGATATCCTTCCATTTCATAGCCCTCGCTCTCGAACTCCGGCGAAATATGCTTGTGTCATCATGCGAGAAGGAGCAGTACTCAATGAATATGAAGAGATATCCCGCCATTCACTGCTAAATCTGGTAAATGAAATCAGTCCCCAATGGCTTTGTACTGATAATATCTTCGAAATTATTCCTGATAGCAAGTCGGTGATACATCTAATAGAAGATCTCCCTCCTACAACCAAACTGGTTCAAGTTACAGGAGTACCTCCCCGACAAGTAACATTGGCCCGATTAGCTAGACAACATGATATACCCCTTTCTGGAAAACCGTCTCCATTGGAAGCAGCTAGGATCGCCGCTCAGCTGGCTTCTCAGGGTGTTGGATACAGCTTAGAGTGTTTTAGTGCACAGACTGAAATTCAAGTTGTGAGGGGTCGCCGGCCGGGTAGAGGTGGGCAGAGTGCAAATCGTTTCAGACGAAGAGTACAATCGATGATTCAACAAATGACCCGGGAAATTGAGTCTAACCTCAAGAGAGCTGAAATTGAATATGATATCAGCATAAGAGAGGCTGATTTCGGCTATGCTAGTTCAAGGATAGTTGCCTATGCACCATTGCACATTATTCGAGATATTGTAGACTCAAAGCGTAGTGGAGATTTCAAGGTACTCGTAGAACCAATCCGGAAACAGACGGAATTCGTGCCACTAGAACCGGCGCCAGCTCCCCGAAAAACAAAAACTCAGTATTTCATTCTTGGTATCGATCCTGGTACGACAGCCGCAATCTGTCTACTGACACTACGCGGAAAGGTTCATTTCCTTGAAAGCAAGAAAGCTCTAACGCGTGCCGATATTATCAGAATGGTCTATTCCAAAGGCACTCCTGTCATGGTTGCTAGTGATGTAACCCCTGTTCCCAATATGGTAAAGAAAATTTCCAGTACAGTGAATGCTGATTTATTCACTCCGAATAACAATATCCCTGTTGCAGAAAAGAATGAAATAGCCCGGGAGTTTGGTGATGGCGTGAACATCAGCAATGCCCATGAGAGGGATGCTCTGACAGCTGCTGTGTATGCATACCGAAGTATTGTTCCGAAGCTACGACAAATTGATCGCAAGGTCAGAGAGGATCGTATAGACGTAGATCGAGACCGTCTGAAAGCAATGGTTATTCGCGGAAGCCCCATGAATGAGGCAATTGCACGCCTCACAAAAGAAGCTGAAGAAGAGGCACCTTCGGAACCTGAAGAAGTGGAAGAGATGCCCGAAGAGACCATCGAGTCTCTGAGGAAACGATATACGCAACTCAAAGAGGAAAATGAAACCCTTGAACAGAAGGTTGAAGATTTGAATCGCTTGGTAGACTACCTTCGATTCAAAGAGAACGAGCTATCTCACAGCCTCGAAATCATCAGTAAACAGAATTATTGGAAAGTCAAGCGAGATCGAAAAGTGGCCAAGAAGAATTCCGAGATTAAGCGGTCACGACAGCGGATTCACAGTCTCGAGGATCAGATTGAGAGTCTTGAGAACCTCCTATCCAAGCTAAGAGGGGTTAAGCGTCTTGAAATGCGTGGAGATATGCTTGCAGTCAAGAGGATTGGAAAATTCACACAGGAAAGCATTCAGAACTATATTCGGGAAGTGGCCCCTCTAAAAAAGGGCGACGTTGTTCTCTTTGATGATGCTTCTGGTGCAGGGCCACAAACAGCCCATATATTAGCAGAGAAAGGGATTCGCGCAGTGATTGTAGATACGCCGTTGTCCCATTTGGCAGAGAATGAATTAATTGAAGCCGAGATTCCAGTTATTGAGGCGGATGATGTTAAGCTGAGACGAATTGATGAATTTGCGTTTATTGATCGTGATAGATTTGAAAGGAACATGTCCTCTTTCAAAGAGGTAGTCCACGAGAAAGCACGACAAAAACGCGAAGATCAACTTGTTGAAATGGTTGAACGATACCGTCGTGAATCATCCCATTAATCTGTTCTTTACTCATTTAGCTGGATCCATAATATGTTGTTGCCACGTATTAGCACTTGGCCATATTTCGCCTTGACTACTTCCCCCTCAAGTTCCTCGGCTGATGTAAGCGTCATATTCATGTATGGATCACATGTGTTAAGGCGCCCTCTGAAAATTCGTTCATCCTTCAACTTCACAGAGATAATCGTATTCATGGACTGCTGTAGAATCCTTATTGGTTTCTGCTTCTGGGGCACCGATTTTCTCCTCGTTGCAGTGGCTCAATGAGGATGATATAAATGCTTGCACATTTCGACACTGCTCAATCTTTAAGATTGCTATCTGTTAGTTACATTTGAGAGATGATTCAATGCCCATATTATGTCTTGGCTTAGAGGGTACGGCACATTCATTCGGTGCAGGAGTTGTCTCTGCTGATGGAAGGGTCTTATCGAATGAATGGGATATGCTCACTCCTGAGAAAGGAGGGATACATCCTCGAAAAGCCAGTAGGCATCATTCTCGTCTAGGCCCTAAGGTGATTGCCAAAGCATTGAAGAAAGCTGGAAAACAGCCTAATGATATCGATTTAATTGCTTTCTCAAGGGGGCCTGGCTTGGGACCCTGCCTGAGAACAACAGCAACAATGGCTAGAACGCTTGCTCTCAGTCTTGATATACCACTCATAGGTGTAAATCACTGCGTTGCTCATATCGAGATTGGTTGTCTGGAATCTGGTTTCCAAGACCCTGTTACAGTCTACGTTTCCGGCGGCAACACTCAGATTATTGCTTTTGCTGGAGGCAGATACAGAACCTTTGGAGAAACTCTTGATATAGCACTGGGCAATATGCTTGACACTCTTGGCCGTGAAATGGGCATGAAGTTTCCTGCTGGCCCAACCATCGAAACCTATGCACGAGAAGGAACTTCCTACTACAACCTTCCTTATTCTGTGAAAGGTATGGATGTAAGCTATTCCGGCATGTTGACAGCAGCTATTCGCCTTCATACTGAAAATGTTGCCAGGGAAGATATTTGCTTCAGTGTTCAAGAAACAGCTTTTGGAATGATTGCAGAAATTGCTGAGAGAGCCGTTGCACATACTAAGAAAAAGGAGCTTCTGCTCACAGGTGGTGTCGCTAGGAATGAACGTCTTACATCAATTCTTAGGGGTGTATCGGAGCGGCATAAAATCAGTTTCCACAGGGTTTCTAAGTCACTAGCTGGAGATCAAGGGGCTATGATAGCTTGGACCGGTATAGTGCAGTACCTTGCTGGAGATACAATCAATGTAGAAGATTCTAGGGTTCTACCTCGTTGGCGAACCGATGAACAAGACATAGTCTGGAAGAAATAGGGGTAAATGACGATGGAAATCATAGCTCAAGGGGCGGAATCCTGTGTCTACAAAATCAAAAAATGGGGTAAAACCTTTGCCATGAAATCGCGACCCATGAAAGGATATCTTCTACCCGAGATTGACAAATCCATCCGCTCTAGAAGAACGTCTAGAGAGTGCAAAATGTTAACCTATGTCCGCCAATTAGGTGTACCCACACCAGCTGTCTACTCCATAGACATGACAAATCACATCATAATAATGGACTATATTGAAGGAAAACAGCTCAAGGAACTCGTAGGAAACCTGCCGAAGAAGAAATTGGTAGTCCTATGCAGAAGATTTGGACAATTTATGGGAATAATGCACAATGCAGATGTAGTTCATGGAGACCCAACAACTAGCAACGTAATAATGGATTCAGCTTCAAAGATGTGGTTTGTGGATTTCGGTTTAGCTGAGAAAAACGCTACTGTTGAAATGAAAGGAGTGGACCTCCATCTTATTCGGCGGGCGCTTGAAACAACCCACTGGGATTATCAAGATACCATGTTTGAAGCTACTATAGAGGGATACACTCAGACTGTAGGTCCACAATCCACCGAACTCTTCTCACGGATGGATAGTATTAGGGAACGCGGAAGATATCATTAATCTCTTCTATTTTCCACACTTGCTATCATAAATCTTATATCTATTTCCAAGAGGGATTACCAGACCCGTTTTTGGGAATCGACTGACTCAGAGGAATTTACTATGGCAAGGATGCATACTAGGCGAAAAGGCCAATCGGGGAGCAAACGCCCTTCCACTTTGCGTGTTCCTGAATGGTTAGATGAAGAAAAGGACGCAGAATGGGTCGAAGACAAGATTGTTGAATTGGCTAAAGCTGGTAACCCCCCGTCTATGATTGGAGTGATTCTCAGAGATCAGTACGGAATCCCATTGGTGAAGGTTATAACTGGGAAGAAGATTACCGAGATATTAGAGGAGCACGATTTAACACGTGACGTTCCCGAGGATCTTCGAAATCTAATCGCGAAAGCAGCTTCAATTCACAGGCATCTTGAAGATAACAAACGTGACAATGTAGCGAAACGCAATCTACAACTTACAGAGAGCAAGATTCACCGTCTCTCTAAATACTACAAGAAGAAACGTGTTTTGCCTTCTGATTGGAAGTATTCTCCTGAAAAGGCAGCGGTTCTATTGCGCTAGCCTTATCACATTGCATACAATTAATTCATCTCAAATGATTGACCATTCTGATGATGCTTTCAGTCTAGAGAAATTGGATGGTTTGTGGGCGGACCTAGAGCTTAGTGGTAATGACAAAAGCTTGGTACTTATTTCACCCCGTCCTGAATCCCTCTTCGCAGCCTCTCTGATCTGCAGGGCTTACTTGAAGAACCATACACCCTTCACATTGACTTATACTGAGCCTGTTTCAGATTTTGGTCGGATTGAAAAAATATCTCAGTCACAAGGCGCCCCTCTTACGATTGTTGTGGGAACAGAGTTCTATGGCCCAGTAAAGGAGCCCCCAAATCGTTGTATTTTCTTGGGTTGTGAATCACCATCAGAATCCTCGGACAGATTTGTAGGCTCTATTGATTCATTATCACACGTTTGTTGTGCCTTTGCCAGCAAGATTGTATCGCTCGACAATTGGCATAAGCAGCTTGCGGCTGCCGTTGTACTAGCACAGAAATCGAGGAATCTCACCCCTTCTGCCGAGAGCGAAAATATTGTTCGTAGATCGTTGGAAGCAGGTATCTTGGAACAAAGGAGAGGATTACGACTTTTCGGCATCAATCACCTTTCCGCAAAAGATGTCCTATTGTATAGCATATACCCATATTTGCAGGGTTTGAGTGGTGTTGAAGATTCGTGTGATAAGCTGGTCAAGGAAGCAAATATACCACTCTCTAAACGAGCTCTCCCCATGATTTCTCTTTCTAATGATGAAAAAGAAAGGATAAGTCAGATTCTCATTCGCGATTCTTCAAATGCTGCTATCGGCTCTATGTTTGGTGAAGACTACATCTTTCTTCATGAGAATAGGGAAACACCTGTTCGGTTTATGTCGTCAATACTTCCCCTTTTGAAGACCTGCTGGAAACTCCTTGAGCTTGGTATTGCTGCATCAGTTTGTGTCGGTGACCGCTCGCGTTTACTTCATTCTCTTATTAAATCTCATATTGAATACTGCAAAAGCACAACGCGTGGTTTTCATACGCTGACAAAGCGTGCTGACGAAGGGAAATTTCAAACTGCACATGATTCTATAATCATTTCAGATTTAGGGGTGGAACCAAGTGTCTTGTCCGATGTTGGGCGTATTGCATTTGATACTGGTCTATTCGATTCACAGCGTTTTCTTTTGTTAGAATCAAACCGTCATACTGAATTAGTATGGAATAGCGAAATCCATGCCCTAAGAGAGGTTTTCGCGGTATTGGAGAATACAAAAGCACGAATCAAATCTACATCTCCTTATTCAATTCGCTTATTCAATGGAAGAAAACCCTCAGAAATAGCCGAGATGATGCATGATGGAATTGAAAATACATCTTGAGTTTGCAAATGCTGATACTGCTAAGAGAATCCTTCAATCCATTGGACCCGATAACGAACCTCTGCCCATCGGTTTGAGTATTGACTCACAACAAACGGAAACATCCTTACAATTTTCAATCGATTGTGCCAGGGGAATTGACAGTTTAAGGCATACCTTTGAAGACTTGATGGGTGCTATCGACCTCTCCTTGAGGACAACACAACGCTTGGACTCGCAGAAAGCCTAAGGTATTCTTTTCTTCTTTCTTTTTTTCTTCATGCCTTCGTATATTGCTTTAGCTTTTCTCTCAACAGAATCTGCCATTCTCTCAGTGATGAACCCTCTCTCCACAGCTCGCTTCAGGAGATGTTGATCGATTATTCTTGTTTCCCCATTTATCGGATTGACAATGTCAATTTCCAAATCTATATAGCGAACACGACTAGGATTGTCACTATTGCTCGGATATACCTCTATAGCCGTATTGAGATTCACATAAGCCCCTTTCAGTCTACCATCACGCGAATAATATTTGGTAACCAAAGTCTGCGCTCCCGGTACCACTTTGGTGACCGCATAATCTCCTTCCGTACAGGAAACATCCACATCTTCTGAACGCTTTCGATTCAGCTTCAGTTTCCGATTTGTATACCTAAACTTGCGGCGTATAGTTAGGCTACCTGTATTGACCTCTGTAACTGTACCTCGGGACAGAACGATATTCCTTCCATCGAGTTTAACGTGCTCGATATTAATGGGGTCATTGACTCTCGGCATATCTCGTGATACTACCCTTTCCAGCTTGGAGGTCATGTATTCTTTTTCTTCAGGCCTTTCTTCAATAATTAACTCTGCAAAGTCCACTAGGGGGCTGTAGTTGGCGCTCTTGTAGAAATGATGGTGTTTCATAGTTGGTCTAATCTTGCCTCGGGTCTCATCAAGAGCCTTCTTCACTTCGGCTGGGAATTCTATGTCGGCGTTACTTGTCCCCTCAAACAAACGTCCCGGACCATCTATCTTTTCAAAATCGGCGTAGATAGTCTGTGACACATCCAGAAGATCGTCAACACCGTCTCTAAGCTCTTTCTCCGTTAGTTTAGCCGCCGCTGTCCTCCAAAGTATACCCCATCCTTCTGTATGCTGTCGAAGTTTCTTGCCAAGGGCTGTCAAATATCGGCGTTTACTCTCATCTTTGATTTTGGTGCTGATTCTCACAACCGGTTCAGGTAGCAAGACTGCAACCTTACCCGGAATCGTAATATTACTCGACAAAACTGGAGATTTTCGGCCATAATCATGAGCGCGAACTTGGACCATTCTGTATGAATCTGGCTTCATTCCCTTTTCTGGTAGAAGCCCACATATCCTCCCCAGATCTACTTCTATTTGTCCTGTTCGCTTATCTTTTCCTATGATTTTTCCTTTGTATATCGAGCTCTTGGCAACTCTTGGTGTCCGTGTAATTATCCAACCAAGCCTTCTTCGAAGTACATCTGAAAGTTTGTTTAGCAAAGACTCGTACGCTATAGCAACAATTCCCTGTAAATCACTTCTATCCCAAATATCGATGTCGGGAATCGCGTCTCTAAAAGGCAATCCAAAACGGCGGGCCACATCAGGAGATGGCTGCACTATTTCAAAGTGATTCTGCAGAAGGATTTGAGCCAGTGACTGTGAATATATACCTCTGATTCTGACTTTGATAGTAGATGCCTCTGATTCCATATTGTAACACTTACCTGACGAGGCGCCGGCGGCACTATGATGTTGCAGAGCTGCTGCAACAAAGATTACTGTGGATTCTATTTGGATTAGTCTCGAATTGGTTCGAGCAGACTTGACACATGCCATATCTTGGTGCGGGCATGGTTGGGGCAATTAGGATCTTGGCTCGGCTCATCGAGAACTGAGATTGCATTCTGTGCCTTTGCGGCAGGAGAATCCGTCTCGTCTTCAAGTATAGCAATAGCTTCGTTGGCTGCACGTCTTATATTTCGTGGAACCGAGGAATCTTCTGATATCTGCTTAAGTAGGTGAATAGACTGATCAATGCTTTTCTCTGTTTCGGGGTCCAATGGACTCACCTCTGAACTTATCATGGCGCACGTACCGGAGTGCGAACAACAAAATCATGTGACTGGCCGTCAGCATATCAACATTTCTGTATGAATACTATGTTACTGTGTCATACAACTACTATGGGGATTGCCTTATATTCAGAGTAACCTACCCTCTTCTTGTGGAATAATGTCAGATCGAGATGGACCCGCTGTACGAAAAATGGCTGAATTACTGCGAAAGGGTGCAAGCATGCTTGCGAAGCCATGTCCTAACTGCGGTTCACCCTTGTTGAAGATGGGCGATAATATCTACTGTGCTAGTTGTGACCAGCAATTTGCTGAACAAAGTGATGAGCGGGTTACTGTATCTCAATCAGTTGATTCTTCTGAGTCTACAGATGTACTGACCCACTTGCACAGTGTCCTCGTTGGCAAGTTGAGACTCATTGGAGACAGTATCGAACAACATCAGACTGTTGAATCACTAACACAACTGGTAACACTTCTTCTCCGCGTATTGGAAGCACTAGAAATAATCGAAACAGCTATGCAACGAAAATGACCCATTGATTGTATATCCAATGCTGTTGTATACACTCCTTTAGAAGTTCCAAATGACCGTCTTAATGTGGCAATGAGGATTGACTATTCTTCTTTCCTGCGAAGCCTTTCTCGCCTCTCTTTAACTTCTTGAGGACCTTTGAGTACCTTGCTCTTACGAATATTGCATTGTCGGATTGGTATTATTGTCTTAACTGCCTCGTAAACCTCTGATGCTAATTCGCCCATTACAATCAGCTGTACAAGTTCTTCGAAGCTATGCTTCTTAGCATGTCCGCGGATTATTTTCTCGATTGTCTTCCGCATTGCATGTTTGTGACTACTCTTTGCACGGGTCATTGTGAATACAATGACTGATATCCGCATCAAGTAATCATCTTTTGTAAGAATTGGACCAATCCAATCGATTCTAGATGTTCCCCTTTTAACTAACCCTCTGAGATAATCTGAACTCCATTTATGCCCACGGAACGTTGTGTGGGCCTGTTTTCCCTTCACTTCAAAAACCTTGAAACGAAGCTTAACATGAATCTGATCGAAATCTCCTGTCAAGTCATAGAGAGTTGGAGTAACGGTGCGACCTATTACCAAATCGGGATTGCTTGCCGGTGTACTTCCGACACTCTTGTTGTCGAAATAGTCTGGCGCAATGAGTTCATACCAGTCCTTTTGTCGCCACTTGTCCCTTGTTCTTCCGGCTGACTTTTTACCCTTAGATGACATTTTTAATATCGCACCCTCTATTATAGGATGTTTGAGTGCTCGGAGAATCCCATTCTATTGTATTGATTCTCAACTAACAATCTTGCCGACATTCTGTGGTCCTCATAAAAACGTTATGACATGTCCTTCGTACAGGATTATCGAGCTTCTTCCCATGAATCCGTTGACTCACCATTCCTCTATATGGTGCCGTGAGGCTCTCGTGATATAGTCCCCTCTTTCAAAACGGTTATATTTTGTCCGAATTATTTTGCAATCAGCGGAGGTTACCAAGCCAGGCCAAAGGTGCGGGACTTAGGATCCCGTCTCGTAGGAGTCCGCGAGTTCAAATCTCGCCCTCCGCACCAATTTCTGTTGTTCCGTATACCCCCTATTCTTTGGAAAGAGTCATAGAAGGAAATGACATTTCTCACCCATGCAAACAACGAAGTACTTGTTTCTGGCTACGAATGATAACAAGATGCAAATAATGCATCTCTTGCTGAACGCTCTTCACTTCAACGAAGCGGGTCCTCGGGCTGTTCTTGTGTTCGAGTGCTCTTCACCCAAGTTACTACGACAGTTAGAGAATGCCACAATGAAGATGCCGCTTTTTGACAAAGCACTCAATGAAGGAATTATTGATCATGCCTGCAAATCTTGCACGGCCGCCTTTTCAGCTACGGAGGCTGCTGAGAACTTGGGGGTTCCGCTAAAGGGCCCCCTCAAAGGACATAGTGATTTGCTGGCGTTTGTCGAAGATGGCTATTCGATACTATCATTCTAATATGCAATGATGCCGTCAAATTTCCCGCATAACGATTAACAGCTTCCTGACCGAAGAATTGCAAAGGCCCGCGAATCTGATTGCGATAGCCTTTCGTACACTAAGATTATAATAGGTAGATGCTGGAGCTCAGCAAAGCCGGGGTATCCTAGCGGTACGGAGACGGTCTCGAAAACCGTTGCCCTTTGGGCTCGTGGGTTCGAAAGAACCCCTCCTTGGATGGGTTCCGACTCTCCCATCCCCGGCGCTTTATGGGTGCCTGAATTACACTAATCTCCGCCGTTACAACTCTCTAAGGCACGCTTCATCATTTTTCTTGCTTCTTCTGCCAAATCATGTAACCGCTTCTTGTGGCGGGCTCCAATATACAACCTAGCTTTGGGTTCTGTTCCGGAAACCCTGATCAGAAGGTATGAATTGTCTGTAAATTCTAGCCGTACCCCATCTACTTCGATTATCTTCTCAACGCCTGTGAAATCTTCGACAAGACTCCTAATTCGTCTCATGAAATCTATCTTCAAATTATCTGGGCATCGCATATGCTCTCGTAGCATTGGATATTCCGGTATTGATTCCATCAATTCTTTACAGCTTTCTTTGCCTTGGCTTCTTACCAACTGAGCAATTCGTGCCGCGGCAACAATACCATCCATCCATAGACCGAGATTAGTGAAAATCGGCTTCCAAGGCTCGGAAGCAAGGATGATATCATGATTTTCTTCTGCGAGTTTCTCCTGTAAGGAGCCAAGGGGCGCTCTTTCCACCCTACCCCCTTCATTCCTGACTACCTCGTCAATTACGCTCGACGTATCGATAGAAACTAAAACTACCCCCTCCCCTCTCCGTCTAATCTCGTCTCTTGCAAGAAGAGCTATTACCCTATTCTGATCTATGAACTCTCCCTCCTCATCAATGACTGCTACTCGGTCACCATCTCCATCATGGCACAAGGTTACGGGAAACTGACCAGCTTCTGCTAATGTCATGGCATCCGTTAGGTTTCTTGGTGACGGTTCTGCTGGTCTACCTGGAAAATGCCCATCGAGATTGGCATTCAGAGTTGTAACTCTGAACCCCATCCTTGTTAGAAGTTGAGGGGTATAATTCGATGCCGCACCGTTTGCTGCATCAATCAAGACTCGCATACCCTCCCCATCACCACCCCTCCTTAGGAGAAACCGTCTCAAGTTATGCAAGTAAGCATCTCTTATTTCAATCTCCGAGACCCAGCCGATTTCAGACCACTGCGCTATACGGAAGTCACCCTTTTGAATTAGGCTTGTGATTCTTTTTTCTTCTGACCTAATCATCTCCCGTCCGTTCACAAAGAATTTGAAACCGTTGTCAGTTGGTGGGTTGTGACTTGCCGTGATGATTACTGATGCTGAGATTCCCTGTTTTGTGCTGAAATAGGCTGCAGTTGGCATTGGGACAAGACCCAAGTCCATAACATCTGTACCAGTCGATACTAGCCCTGCTGTGAAGCCATTTTTTAGCATGAGATTCGAAGTTCTCGAATCCATTCCAACACCCACATTGCCTTCTCCATTCAAGTAGCTGCCCAATGATTGTCCCAGCTTCATAGAAAGGTCAGTAGTTACTTTGTCGGATATTCCGCCTCTAATGCCGCTTGTTCCGAACAACAATCTATCTCCACTCGCTAATGGCTTGGTAGTGCTAGGTCCGCAATATCCTTTGCGGCCTCTCCAATTCGTTGCAACAAATCTACAACATAAAGATGTCCTTGTGACTTCTCTTCTAATTCGGACATTAGTTCATCTCTTACCTGTGCAGTGGTCTTTCCAAGTTCTTTCTCAGCTACGATTACCCAGTTGACCTTTCCAGCATCGAAATCGAACAAGTTGGAGACTGACTTTTCCAACATATCTTGTACTTTCTTGCCTACCCGCTCTATCTTCCTTGCTATCTTTTGATTTAGCACTTGTTCGGCTCGGTTTGCTATTTCTTCACCCAAATCTGCTATTCTTTCAATATACTGGGCAGCCAATCGGAAGTCAAGTGCTTCAACCGGTCTAATTCCCATTGATTCTGACATTCGAGGATACTGGATGGTTGAACGAAGCTCACGAACAATTAGGAAAAACAAGCGATCTACTTCCTCGTCGCGCTCTACAACTGAATGGGCCAGCTCTTTATCTCCTTCAATATATGCTCGCAGAGCATCATCCAGCATTCTAGAGGCGATTAAATCCATTCTCCGGATGGCCTTATCCACTCCTAAACGTGAAGGATCGATTAAACATTGAATCACAATACTATGCTCGTTTTCCTCGGTAATCTCGAGCGATACGAAACGCTTGATGATTCTCTTCAGCTCGTTTCTCTGTTCTTTTGTGATAGCATCTCTGCTGATAACCTTGATTTTGTCAAATCCTAATAGGTACTTGCTCGTTATTTCCCATGCTAGATTTGATTCCATTTCAATCTCGGTTTCCCGCTTCCCGACACCCATTGGCAATCTCGGATCTACTATGAGACACCCATCCTCCCGCTCTGCAATTACTACTGGGTCACCCTTTTTCAGCTCCCTAGCCAATACCCAATCCTTAGGTAGTATTACAAGAAAAGAACTTCCGCTTGTTCCTCCTGTTCTTTGTAGTTTTCTGATATGCATCTTCAATCAGCACCTTCATCAAGTGGCGCCAAATCAAATTTTGGAGCCGTGATTTATTACATTGCTTACGTATTGAATCAATTGCCCTTCAGAGATACCCACACCGTTATCAAACCATGGCTGTGAAAAAGCAGAAAAGAAGTTAAAGACACGTTGTGTTCGTGAAGGTGGCTTACCCTTGACATCTACGATTCGTCGTACACTGCTTAAACGTCTCATTGGTTCTGGGATACAGGTAACCCCTGATGCTCTTGAGTATATTCTAGATTTGGAAAAACCAAGCGAAGCCGTTGAGTCAATTATTGTAAATCATATTTCCGATGAATTGCCACCTGTGCTTTCAGAAGAACATCTTAAAGCGCTTCTACAAATGAAGGTGGAAACTGAGGAAATTACGCCAAAAATCGAACAGAGCACAGACGAATCTGCCCATCGTGATTCTATGGGAACAAATGAACCCTTGCAATCTAATGATAGGTCTTGGGATATCCGTGTCTTGAAGAACCCCGATAGCGATTCAGTAGGTTCAGGGGGGTCTGTTGAAGATTTTCTAGATTTATTTAATGATAGATTCAATCGCATCAAAGAAATCTACATGAATAGGATTGACACTCAGAGTTCGTTGTCGCCCCTTGTTGCTCAGAATAGACGGAATGATGCGGATAACTGGGAAGCATCACGAAATAGAGGAGAGCGTAGTAGAAGACCTGTGCACAAAGTAATTGGAATTGTAAAGAAAAAGTGGACATCCAGCTCAAAATATGCAAATGTTACCCTTGAAGACCCCGACGGATATATTCGTTGCATAATCCCAACTAGACAAAGAGGGCGGAATGACCATAATCTTCTCGAAAAAAGCAACTCCTTATTGCTTGACGAGGTTGTATGCCTTTCAGGTCACATTAATCGGGATGGAAAACTGATTGCTAACGACATTCTGTTTCCTGATATTCCTACTACACGTGAATTTGGACGTGCTAATCACACCGTTTATGCTGCATTCATCTCTGATATCCATTTTGGGAGCAAGGAATTTCTTGCTGACGACTTTGAACAGTTCATTGATTGGCTTAGGGGCGTCGATGTTGATGAATCCAAAAAGGATGTTGTTCGAAATATTCGCTATTTGTTCATAGCCGGTGACCTCGTTGACGGTATCGGTGTATATCCGAACCAGCGTGATGATTTGCTTATACCTGACATATATGATCAATATGCGGAACTGGCAGACAAACTTCGAAGAATACCCGAAAGAGTGAAAATTTTCTGTATTCCTGGGAATCATGATGCATGCAGACAAGCTCTACCAAAACCACCTATACCGGAGAAGTTCGCCAGCCCGCTTTATGACCTTGGCAATCAGATTATGATGCTTGGTGACCCTTGCCAAGTTGTTGTAGAAGGCGTCACTATACTTATGACTCATGGTGATAGCCTAGATGATTTAGTAACGACGATTCCCGGTGTTTCCTACAAGGAACCTGCAGAACCCATGAAGCATTTGCTGAGAAAACGTCACCTTGCTCCCTATTACGGAGGAAAGACGCAGCTTGCACCCTTACCACGTGATTGGATGGTTATAGATACCCCTCCTGATATAGTGCATTTCGGACACGCACATCATAATGCGATAGATCGCTATAGAAGTGTACGAATAATCAACTCGGGAACTTTTCAAGATCAGACCGAATTCATGAGGAAGCAAGGCATCAAACCAACACCTGGCATTGTGAGTATTGTTAATCTTCGTACCGGTGTTCCCGATTATGAAGTATTCCACGATTATCGGTAGGTGCCAATTACGAATCAACCATATCTTCTGAAATCTTACTCAATCTCGCATCTTCGTTGAGAATTGAGCCAATCTGCTTCTTACTCACAGCAAGCCGAATCTTTTTCGTCCGGCCATATCTCCCTTTGGATATTACTGTTGTATTAATGAGGCCAAGCATATCCAGCTCACTAATTAAGTCACTTATTCTTCTCTGCGTTAGTGTGTCAAGCGACAGAGCTTTTGCAACATCTTCATAAGCATTGTAACATTCCCCCGTGAAGATTTTGCGATGCCCACTCTTAGCAAGTGCATATACAGCAAACAGAACTGCTTTCGATTGCATTGGCAGAGTTTTGATTGCTTCAGAAACACTATCTCGTTCAAGAACCTTTTGAGCTTCTCTTACATGCTCTTGAGTGACCTCTTCGTCTCCCTTTCGTTCCGCTAATTCCCCAGCAGTTCTAAGAAGATCGAGGGCTCTACGGGCGTCTCCATGTTCCTGTGCCGCAAGAGCACCAACGAGGTTGATAACCCCCTCGTCTTTTATTGCTCCTTCATTAAAGGAAATATCCACACGTTGTCGAAGAATACCTCGTAGTTCCACTGCGTTATATGGAGGAAATATGACTTCTTCTTCTCCTAGTGTGGATAGAACCCTTGGATCTAGCATCTCTTTGAATTTCAAATCGTTACTAATTCCGATAATCGATATCCTGCTTCGCTCTAATTCGCTATTCATACGTGTAAGTCCATAAAGTATGTCGTTTCCCTGATTCACATCGCGTTTCAGGAGACTATCCACTTCATCTAAGACAACCGTCAGAATATTCACTTCGGAATCCAATTTTTCTTTTAGGAGGTCACGAATCTCATCTGTAGGCAACCCCGTGAAAGGCACTTCAGACCCATCAGGCATTGTTGCATCAATCTGATTACAGAGACTTCTAATTACTCGATAATTAGTTCCCACAATTCGACAGTTGACAAACGCCGTAAGTGGAGCCTTAATCCCACTTTGTTCAGCTTTTTCGACTAACAGCGAAAGTACATATCTGGCTACCACGGTTTTCCCAGTTCCAGTTTTTCCATAACATAGAATGTTTGATGGTGGAGCTCCACGTAATGACGGACCAAGAATGGAACCAATCCTTCCCATCTGGTCATCTCTATAGGGCAGTTCCTTCGGCACATAGGTGGGCCGTAGCGCGTCTCTGTCTTTGAATATCGCCTGACCTTGCAGGAATTTATCAAACAAGGCATCAAGAGGTCTTTCCATTCCAATTTTCAGCTCCATACGAAACTAAGGATAGTTCCTGTGGAAACCCTTGTTTCTAATGGAACTTATTATCCTTCGTATTACCTGTTTGTTCTAGTTGCTGGAATTGAATACTTACAAAAAAGCACGCATGCAAAGCAAAGCCTTAAAGGTATATCAACGGAGCTCGCCCTTGTTAAGGCACATATAGGACAAACTCTCAACTAGCAAAGCTCCCGATTGTGTATCTGTATCAATCCAAATCTAGCAAATAGGGCAGCATATTTCGCTCTTAGTTGGGAGACTATCAAACCTTTGCGGGAACGTGATGAAAACGGCTGATGTTGAATCTGGTGATATAGTATCTCCTGGAGACCGACTTTGTGTAATTGAGGAGTTGAGTCCCAGTTATGGTACATATGAAGATGAAGGCGTTGTTTACGCCGCTACCATGGGAAAGGTAGCAATGAATCTCAAGGAGAGAACTATTGAGGTCCTTTCAAAGGAAGGCAGGAAAAAGTTGTCTTTACCCGTGGAAGGTGACGACCTCATAGGTGAAGTGGACCGGGTATACGATCAACGAGCAGAGATTAGAGTGGTAAAAAGAAATGATGACTACCTCTATAACGCTCTTCCTGCTCAAATTCATATTAGTAACGTCACCCGACGCTACGTTAAATCACTAAATGATGTTATGGCTGAGGGGGACATAATTCGAGCCAAGTCATTGAGTACGCATGAAATGCCTATTGAAATTAGCATAGTTGGCTCAGACTATGGTGTTATACTTGCGAAATGCAAGAAATGTGGCAATGCACTTACACACACCAAGTATAACAACATGATTTGTCTTCGCTGTGAACAGCGAGCCACTAGAACGGTGGCTTCAGATTACGGTGAGCGTTTTGGTGTTGAGTCGAGACCCGATTTGGCCCCAAGTCGGAAATCTGGCAGAAGTAGAAGGAGACGATGATATTGGACTTGAAAACAGATGTATATGAACAGCATGAACTAGAATTTACGATAGCCGATGGTGGGCATGCTTTCTGCAATCTGCTTCGTAGGACGCTTCTTGAAGAAGAATCAGTGGTATTCACGGGTTACAATATTGAACACCCCTTACTAGCGGACCCAGTTTTTACTTTGAAAACTGAACGCCGCCATACGAATACTGTACTACGGGAAGCTCTAGAGATAATGCTTGCACGGACCGAGGAGTTCAGGAATGAATTTGTTCAAGCTGTGCAGGACTATGATGTAAGCTAGTTCTTGTGAAGTTGCTATACCCGGGCTTTTTGCTATGTACCAATCTTTAGTCACTCACGATTCAGTTGAGCAGGTCATGAATGACAAAGGTCTAGCGAAAATTGGTGACACTCTGGTAAATTTCATTTATTCTCTCTCCAAATCACTCGTTCTTGGCTCTTCGACAGGTGAGAAAGTGCGAGACAGTATACTGGCCCGCGCGATTCGTCAGACCTCTATCTATGAACGAATTGGGCATCGAACCGACGCAGGTACTGCTGGTGATGCCTATGAGGCGATTGTAGCTTATTTGTGGCTAACCAAGAGAATACAAATCGATTCGATTGTAGATATGTTAGTGGATTTGTTGCCATTGGATTCGCAAACAAGCCGTCGGGCCGAAGGGAGGATTGCTGCAGAAGCTTTCGAATCTATAATGGATTATCTCATTGAGTTATTGCCACAATCACTGCTACCGAGCTCAGATTAGAGCAGTGCGTTTTAGTAATCCTTAATTGAGCTATACTATCTGCCTCCGAAGAGCGCGCGAGGTGTTCCAGAAGTTGGAATTCTGTGATGAATGCGGAGCAATGATGGTTCCATCAAAGGATGAAGATGGGAATCGAGTACTGAGATGTAGAAGTTGCGGTCATGAGAAAGCGATCGAGGGCGAGCTAAAAGTTTCGCAGAATATCGAAAAGACACCGCGCGATAAAATTGTAATTGTTGAAGAAGAATCCGTCCCGTTGCCCAAAACCACTGCAGAATGTCCTCGATGTGGAAACAATGAGGCATATTTCTGGACTTCTCAAACTAGGCGTGCCGATGAAGGTGCGACAGAGTTCTACAGGTGCACCAAATGTAAGCACACCTGGCGGAATTACGGAGGATAGATGTCGTAAATTCTACTCGGACCTTTAATACAAGAGTCAGTATTATATTCCGACACACTCAAATTGATTCTGTCCTTCAAGCTGCTGAACGAACCTACGATACCAATTGGTGGTATGAAATCAATGTCTCAAGAAAGCTTCCCCCGTACAAAGCCTGCTAAACTTACAACTGTTCGCGAGCTGACGCCTGATACCGATGACCGCGTCAGAATAATGGGTATTGTTATTGAATCTGAATCGGGGATGGCATTGATACAAGACATTTATGACGACGTAGATCAAGCTGAGCGAATCAAGGCAATTGTAGAAGGAAAGCTAGAAGAGCAAGGACGGTACCTACTGATTGGTGATGTCAGAGAGAAAGTTACGGATGATGGCAATGAGCTTAGGTTGATAGCTTCTATTACCCGGAAAATCGACGACCTTGACATCAAAGAGTATAAGGAAGCACTTGAACTGGGTGAAAAAGTGACCCGTGAACTTAGCCAATAATCGGAGGAGCTGAAATGTTTCACGCAAAATTAGATAGCACTAAAACATGGAAACAAATTGTAGATGCTTTGGCCACATTACTGACCGAAGTCAATTTCAACATTGATAAGTCTGGTATACAGCTAAGACAGCTAGATTCGTCGAAGGCGGCAATGATCGATCTCAATCTACCGGCAAGCGTATTCCAGGAATACACTTGTGATGAAAAGCACAATGTCTGTCTTGGCGTGGACGAACTATCAAAAGTCAGCAAGCGTATGGCGGGAGATGATAGACTGGAGTTCAATCTCGACAAAGATGGTGGACGATTTGAAATCCGAATGATTGGCCGAGCTGAACGTGAATTCAAACTGCAATTACTCACACCCCCGGAAGACACTGCCAATAAACCTGAACTCGAATTTAGTGTTATGGCTGAAATGTTTGCAGATTCGTTCAAACAATCAGTGAAAGACATCGGGGTAATCAGCAATCATGTCAAAATCGTGGCTGATAAGACCACCCTCACCTTCGCTGGCGAGGGAGATACAGGAGAAGCAGAAGTTGAACTTACCGCTGGGGAGGATTCTTCGCTTTATGATCTTGAAGTGAAAGAAAATTCTACTTCGATGTACGCGCTCAACTATCTTTCAGAAATTGCCAAAGCTATGTCAAGTGATAGCATGAAGCTGCAGTATAGTAGCGACAAACCCATACAACTAGAATTTATGATTGCGGAAGGTGGTAGGATTAACTTCATATTGGCACCACGAGTTGAGCGAAGATAAAAAACAGACATTTTGGAAACAAATTGTCTGAAGGCATATCATATTCCGAATCTGAGCTGTAATCTCTATCTATAACTAGGTAGTGACTATATAGTCACTAATGTACTATAGGCGTGAGCAAGAAATGAATTCACAGCGTGTCCATTCCAAAAAGAAAACACGACGTTTTCTACAGCTCACTTTTCAAGATTACTACCACAACAATGCAGATCGGGTAACAATTCCTGATAGAATTGGACACCGGGAATTTGGCATGGAGAACTGGGAATATACATGGCATTGTCCAGAGCGACGTATTACCGATGCCAACAACGAGGAGAAAATGGTCGGTTGTGGAAAATCTGGAAGGTCATTCACTAAGATTCAGAACTGCCCTTACTGTGGTTCGACCGGTATTAGCGTGAACAACTGGGATCGACACAAAGGATTCCGCTCCCCTTCAGCCCTTTTGAACGAGTTATCTACTAATGCGCCGCATAGCGTTTATCATTCCGCAGCATTCTATGATGTTCCTGTTGCCCGGCACATGAATGAGAAAGGGTGGCAAGGAGCTGAGCTTATTTTCGACATTGATGCTGATCATCTTGAGTCTGAATGTACCGAGGAACATGACGCATGGAGATGTAACAATCCTAATTGCGGGAAAACCGGAACTGGGACCCCTCCAGAAGATGGATGCCCCGAATGCGAAGGCAGAAGCTTCAGCACACGCAAATGGATATGCGAGAATTGTCTTGAGGATGCTAAGCGCAATACCCTGAAACTATATGATGAATTCCTAGTGAACGATTTCGGAATTCACCCCGGCGATATTCAGATGAATTATAGTGGTCATCGTGGTTATCATATTCGCGTAAAAGATCCCCGGGTGTTTGAACTTGATTCAAATGCACGAATCGAGATTGTCCATTACATTACTGGTTTGGGCTTCAAAACAGCCGCATCTTCAACGACTTCTCCCGGAAGACATAGTTTGACTGTAGTTTCTAGAGAATACCCTTTGCCCACATCCGAGCTTTGTCAGTATGATGTTCCTGGTTGGGGAAACCGCCTTTCCAAGGCAATGATTGACTTCATTAGGAACATTGAATCGTATGACGGGACTGAACGATGGGTTGCTCCTCTGAAGAAACGTAAGGCGGAAGCAATAGAGGGACTACTACGAACTCCCCCTGTGCTTAGTCCCAAAGTCAAAGGCATCGGAGACAAATTCTGGAGCGAAATTGCAGTGAAGGCTGTTGATTACTATGGTGGAGAAACAGATATCCCAGTCACTCATGATATCCATCGTGTTATTCGGCTTATTGGTAGCTTGAATGGTAAGACCGGTTTTCGCGTATGCTCATTGGAACGTGATGAAATGGACAGTTTTGATCCGTTCTCAGATGCACTAGCATTTCACACAGGCAGTCTAGCCGTACGGTTCGTGGGCGGGAGCCTTGATGTACCTGAATTCAGAATAGGAGATATAACGTACGGTCCATATAATGGAGGAGTAGTCGAATTACCGATGCCTGCAGCAGTTTTTGTATTATGCAAGGGGGTAGCAACGATTGAGTCAAAATGAAGCAGATTATGATTCGGTACGAATTGCATGGGAGCGTGAACTAGAAAATGACCACCTCTTGGACCTACAAGATCTCGAACTAAGTAGTATGGTGAGCTGTCTATCCAATACAAGGATACAATTGGCAAAAACTAAAGCTGAGCAAGAACTAGAAGCAAGTATTTTGACTCAAGAAGTCATGAATCTCGAATTCATGATTGAAGACTTGCTACTACTTCGGAAGAGGAAGATACTTGCAGCTGTAGCAGCGAATGAAGACCTACAATCTGATATGACCTTGCAGGAAGAAGAGTTCTATAATCGTTTGAAAAGGGCCTTCAAAGCGCATCAGAATTTTGTAGATATGACCCTTGCAGGAAAAACTGGAAGCGAAACTTCTTCTCAGGAAGACGACAGGTCACTACCTCAACAGCTCCCGGAGGATACAGATGAGGAGGGCTACGTCTTGGTACGATTTTTAGAACCTATCGAGGACAAGTTTATTGGGTTGGATGAGGCAGAATACGGGCCATATCGAGAAGAGGATCTAGCAACTATTCCTGCTGCAATCGCTCGGACATGGCTGAGAGATAGGATTGTTGCTAGAGTAGTACCTGAAGGTCTAGAAAGGAATGAGCCAAGTGATGGCTATGAACAAAAACAGTCTGATTGATCGAATCGAACAATTAATGAGCACCACCGATACGGTGATAAAATCCACTGAGAAGAAGTGTGAGAAACTGCGGATTGCTCTTTCTGGAACACTCCGGCTACTTTCAGGTCAAAAGTCCACATTGACCGGCGTCAGTGGAAAACCCAAAGATCTAAGGAAGTATCTAGTTGAATTGGTTAGGGATTTAGAAGAGGAAAGTCTCGATGACTTGGCAGCTATCCAGTCCGAATTGCAGAAGCTGTTATCATTTGCCAAAGATAGTGATTACAGAACAAATATAGGACGAGACGAAAATGAATGAAACCAGAATGAATGTACCATCCAAAGCACACTGGCTGTTGATTATCTCCTTTATCGTTTCCATCAGCTTAACTGTTTCAGCCCCATTTGTGCCTCCACTTTCAGATTGGCGTTTGCTCGATATTATAGTATATGAGGTAACGATTATCGCTGGTCTTGTTCTAATTTTCGGTATCATATGGATGAAAGGCCTTCCTGAAGAAGGTTAGTCCTGATTGTTACCTTCTACCCAATGAACATTTGAATAGAATTCATTGTCGCCTCTGTAAGGTTTTAATACTCTCCTAAGGTTGCATCTTCGTCTAGTATATTACTAGGTGTATCCCAAATGGCGAAAACGGAAGAGAAGACTGTTCCACCGGTCACACTTGTTGATCCCATAGAACTCTCGGAATTAGATCGAGATTTCCGTGAAGAAATCCACAGTATGCCGAATGGTGAAGAACTTGGAGCATGTTTTGCATGTTCTACATGCACAGCGGCATGTCCTATTGCCAACTCTTGGGACTATAAACCCCATCAGTTGGTACGCATGATCCTACTTGGCATGAGAAAGGAAGTATTGGCTTCAGACGAAATATGGTTGTGTCTTACTTGTTTTGAGTGCCAAGAACGATGTCCCCAGAATGTTCGCGTTACGGATATCTTGTTTGATTGCAAGAATCTGGCTGCGGAGGAAGGTCGAATACCTCCAAATGTGGCAGAGTTAGGCAAGGAGCTCGTCGAACAAGGTCAACTGTATGTTATCACGGCGGATTGGGAGCGTGAAGACCTTGGCCTTGAGCCGAGTCTACCAGGTCTTCAAACTGAAGAAGTTCGAAATATGCTAAAGAAATCTAGAACTGGCAGAATGTTAGGGGAGGATGACTAAATGCCCGAATACAATCTCTATGCTGGATGTAGCGTACCCGCAAATTACCCCAATTATGAAGCTTCTATGCTGAGGGTGGCTGATAGCTTTGATATGGAACTGAAGTATATGGAGGGAGTAGCCTGCTGTGGAAGTCCTAATCTTAGGGCAATTGACTATGAGGGATGGTTGAAGGTCAATGCCCGTACTTTGGCTATTGCGGATAAGAATGGAAATGATATTGTAACGCCCTGCAATGGGTGTTTTGGTTCTTTGAAGGATGTCTATTATCATCTGAGGCATAACGAAGATTATGTTGAGATGGTGAATGCTGAGTTGGCATCAGAGGGACTTGAATTCACCGGTGATGCAAAACCCCGCCATTTTGTGGAAGCGCTGTACACTGACATAGGTATTGACCGCATCAAAGAGAATATAACAAACCCATTAGACGGCGTAGGAATAGCGATACACTATGGTTGCCATCTACTCAGACCCAAGGACGTTACCGAATTCAGGCCTGAAATCCTGAAGGACCTCGTCGCAGTAACGGGAGCCGAAGTCATTGAATACCCCCTTTGGAAACAGTGCTGCGGTGCAACAGTCCTTCCAGTAGATGAACCACTCGCAATACGGCTCGCTCGTGATAAACTGAAATCGATGAAGGACGCGGGAGCCCAATTTGCCACAGTTGTCTGTCCCGCTTGTGGCAATCAATTGGACCTTCAGCAACTAGATTTGAAGAATACATATGGCGAGGAGTATAATATTCCTATTTTGCATTATCCACAGATTCTTGGGCTTGCGATGGGGCTCAGTGAGGATGAAATCGGTCTGTATCTAAACAGGGTACCTGCTGAACCAATACTAGAGCATGTCTCCAAATAAGGTGAAATCTGAGATGTCTGATCCGGTGCTGGTAATAGGGGCGGGCGTTGCAGGCCTTACGGTTGCTGTTGAGTTGGCTGATTCGGGAGTTGAGACTGTACTTGTTGACCGCGAAACTAGTGTGGGCGGCAATGCGCTAAATCTTTACAAAGCATTTCCAACTGATGATTGTTTCTATTGTTTCGAAAGCAATCGGTCTCGGCCCGGAATAAGAAAATGCTTCTATCGTAGTGCGCTACTCGACCAGCCAAATATCGATTTACGGGTAGATACCGAGATAGAAGAACTAAATGGGGAACCAGGTTCCTTTGAAATCAGATTGAAACAGGGTCCACAATATGTAGATCCTAAGAAGTGTACTATGTGTGGTGCATGCACTGAACTCTCCGATGCATTCTCCCTCTTATCCCCTCAATGTCAACCTCAGTCAGTCATATTCAATCCTGAAAAAGAAGATGAAGGAAGTTCCAAAGCTGAAGAGGAATGCCCCACGGGAGCCATTGATTTGAATGCAGAGTCAACCGAAACCACCCTCACCGTATCTGATATCGTCATAGCAACAGGTTATCAAGAAATGAAACCAAATCAGATTGATGAATACGGGTACGGTCAGTATTCCAATGTCATCACTCAACTCGAATTGGCCAAAACTCTAGATCCGAATGGCCCCTCTCATGGAGCCTTAGTGCGCCCATCCGATGGAGCTCAGGTCAGAAGACTTCTCATGGTTCAGTGTGTGGGAAGCAGAGATGAAAATTATCATCCATTCTGCTCCAAGATTTGTTGTGTATTTGCTCTTAAACATGCGAATATCATACGACGTGAAAGAAACGGAACGGATGTTTCTGTTGTCTATATGGATATTCGAACTTATGATAGACATGAACGATACTATCGTGAGGCACGAGAAGCGGGGGTAGAATTTACTCGTGGAAGGGTCAGTGAGGTCACCCCGCTTGAAGATGGAACGCTTGATATTACTCTGTATGATTCACTTCTTGACAAGTATTTCAAAACGAATGTAGATCTACTTGTACTCTCGTCTGCACTCGAGCCGTCTACTGGCATGACCAAAATGATTGAGGAACTGGGTCTTGAGTCTGCAAGCGGCTACGTAAGCCCTGCTAATCTTCTTGATACTGAAGTCGTAGCTGGTGACCATGTATATGCCTGTGGGGGAGCAATTGGCCCTGCTGAAGTACCTGAAAGCGTTACCCAAGCACGAGCTGTAGCTAGCAAAATACTCCAAGAGAGGATGTGATAAACTATGACTAATGAAGTGAACGTTGTTCTCTGCACCTGCGGCAAAGAGCTTGATTTAGACTACGAAAGGATGATCACTGAAATTGAGGAGTCTGAGATAGTTTCATCAGTTGAGGTTCATGATTCACTATGTCAGGAAGAGGGTCTGGATAGAATAGAGGAACTGCTAAACAACGATGACAGAAGATTGGTAGTTGCAGCTTGTACCAGTCAAAAACTCAAACCACATATAGACAACCATCTTAAATCTGCGGGCAAAGACCCGTCATTGATTACGTATGTGAATATCCGCGAACACTCAGCATGGGTTCATTCGGATACCGACTTGGCCACAGAGAAATCTATTGATATGATTCGAGGAGGAGCCTCATTAGCTTCTCTATCTATACCACTGTATGCTGAGACAAAGGACATATCTTCGCATGTAGTCGTTATTGGTGGCGGTATTGCAGGCATGGAATCCGCTTTGAATCTGGCCAGTCTGGGATATGATGTAACGATTATCGAGAAGGAAGAGGAACTTGGTGGCCACGTTAGGAATCTTCCAGTCGTAGCGCCGACACAAAAAACAGGGGCGGAAGTCATTGCAAGCCGTCTCGAAGCCGTAAAGAAACACGCCCAAATAGACATCATGACTAATACACGTGTTCTTTTCTTTGAAGGTGAGATGGGCGATTTCGAGGTTTGCTATTCTATCAATGGTGAAGAAGATTGTATCAAGACCTCAGCTATTGTTCTTGCCACAGGATTTCGAGAGTTCAAACCCTCGATGATGGATGAATATCGATACGGAAAGAATCCCGATGTTATTACGCAATACGAGCTTTCCTGTATGTTGTCAGAAGGGGAACTTCAGCGCCTTTCTGATGGCGGCGATGTGAAAGAAGTAGTAATGGTCCAGTGTGTTGGAAGTAGAGACGAGAAGTACAAATCAGACTGCAGCAAACTTTGTTGTACTTTTGCAATTGATAATGCACTTCAGCTCCTGAAAGCATCTCCAGATATCGAAGTCCATATCGTATACATGGATATTCGAGTACCTTTCGAACATGAAATGATATACAAAGAGTCAAGGGAAAAAGGCGTGGATTACATCCGTGGTCGTATAAGCATGATCTGGGAGGAAGAGGATGAGACCCGTGTCAGAATATACGATTCGCTGCTCGATAAGTACTTCCAGTTGAACCCTGATTTGGTTGTTCTATCATCAGCTATTCTCCCATCTGAGGGTCTAGAGAAATTCGCTGAGACACTTAGTTACGAGATTGAAGACGACGGATATATCCAAGAGCTATATGGCAAACTGCGAAAAACAGAAACTCACAGAAGAGGGGTTGTAGCTGTAGGAGGCGCGACCGGCCCGCATTTTGTTTTCGAAACAATAACTGATGCACAAGCTGCCTCGATGGTTCTTCACAATGAGCTCAGAGGTGGTCATATAGAGAAACTCGCGCGGGGCGCCGTTCTCGATGTTGACGAGTGTATTGGTTGTAGTTTGTGTGCTCAAGAGTGCCCTCGAGGTGTACCGCTGATGATTGAACAGGATCCAGAAGAGGCTGAACTGGATGCTGAAGGTGAGAAAATCCTGTTCAAAGCTGCAATTGATACATTGAATTGCCATGCATGTGGTGTTTGTCAAAGTCTTTGTCCTTCTGAAGCGACTCAACTTAATTTCCTGAGCAATCAACAGTTATGGTCGCAGATGGAAGAAATCCTGCGAGATGTGGGACCGGATAACGGAGTCACGCTTTGTTTTCATTGTGAAGAATGTGCTGTATCAACAATTGATATTGTAGGTACTAACCGTATGGAATATTCACCTAGTACCCGTCTCGTACCCGTTCCCTGTGCAGGACGGATTTCGATTATCGATTTGTTCAGGGCACTAGAATACGGTGCGAGTACGGTAATGATTGCTGCTTGTGAAACTGACAGATGTCACATGGGTGGTACGGCTAACGAAATTGCTCAAGTACAAGTGGATGTTGCTAAAGAGATTCTAGCTGCAATTGGTTGGAACCCTGACCGGGTGGAAATGTTTAGGATGTTTAGTGCGGAACCAAACCGATTTACTGAAGCTGTGGCTGAAATGGCAAGACGGGCTGAAGAATTGGGGCCCACTCCGGTTCATAAAGGAGAAGCAGGCCAATGGTTGGAGGTTAGCGAATGAGCAAGATAGAACTTGAAAATATGGCCCCCAAGCGTCGCCGCATGATGGACATGGTGATGGCTCTTGGTGGTCTCAAAGAAGAGTCAGCGATTCCAATAAGTCGAGTGAATGAAGCCATTGCGGAACTCAAGTCCAAAATGGAGCCTCTTACTGAAGATATACTGAGCTTCCCCGAAGCGTACTATCATGAGTTTTTGGAACGAGCTAAGAAAAACGAACTCGTTGAGAGAATAGAGGACAAAGGTATCCTTGAGGAATCTATTGACAACATCACTAATGCCCTAGATGTTCACGTATCTGAACCTCTTACCGAATTGCTTCAATTGTTGGAGGAGAAGAAAGGCCCAACAGAAGATGTGGAACAGGACACGAGCAAATCCCCTGATATTGATATAGACGCAAGACTCGGCTCCATTCTTGAGGTTCTCAAGGAAATAGAACCAATTGTGGAACAACTTGTGGAAGATTCTAAGAAGGCGGCAGAAAAATCACAGAAAGATATCGCAGCAATAGTTGAATCGATGGAGAAGCTTCGGGATGATATGGACTCAGATTCTGAACAAGCCTTAGAAAGTATTCAGAGCCTTGCCAGGCAGGTCCGGTATAGTCCCTTGCTCCGGACAACCGCCCAAGTCAAGCGGGCTTTTGCCGATAATCGAATAAGTCAAGAAAGATTTGAGGAATTACTCAAAACCAATATCTATGACGAACTGATTCGGGGAGTCTTGGTATTCGTATTGAGGAATACCGGTTCCAAAACAGTTGTTGAACTTGCCGATATCATGAGAGTCCCATCGCGTCATGTTCAGCAAGCAATGGTATCTGTAGTTCAGCGTGGAGAAGCCGAAATGGTGGGTCTCGAAGGGAACGCCCCTGTTTTTTCGCTTGTTTTGGAAGAAACACCAGATACTACCTTGGTTATGAAACGGCTTTTGCAGCAATTGCGTTCTCTATCTCGATCTGTTGGAGATAAACAACAAGAGACGCTGAATGAAGCTGTTAAGAGGATGGAACCACTTCTAGAGACCCTTCAAGTGCTCGGAGAATATGATGAAACAACTCTATCAGACTCGACGAACCGTTTAAGAGAATTACTTGATGAAGTCACCGAATCATTACTATCTTCTAGCTCGGCCGATGAATCTAAAGACCTCCGTTTGCTTGTTTCTGCTGGTCTTGAGGCTTTTGCCCGTTTCAGATTGAAGATTACCTTGGAAAAGGGTCCAAACCTTGTGTCGGGACTTAATGTATACGGCGAACAACTGGATGAAGAAGTATACAAACGCATGATGTCGAACTACTTGGAGAATGAGCTAGAACGTGGCACACTCCTTATCCTGATTCGTGAACTGGGGGCTATGAATGCGGAGGAATTGGCTGAAAGAACAAAAATTCCTCAAGACCGAGTATTTAGCCACCTTCTGCGCATGAAGAAAGATGAGCTATTGACATTAGCCGGAGAACGGAATGGATATGTGCTATATGATGTACCCAGAACTCCTAATGAAGCAGAGAAAACAATGCGAACCGTTACAAGCTTAGCATCTGAGTTGGCATTGGCCCGTGAACAGATTCAAGAAATTATGAAAGACTTGACTGCGAAGGATATTGGCCGCTTAACAAATTCATTGGACTCATTCTCTAAGGCCCGTGAAAAAATGTCCACCATTGAAGTGGGGGGATCTGTTATTGGTGCAGAAATATTGGAGGGTGTGGAAGATAAAATCAAGTCTGCTGTCTCTCTTGCCTACCGTACAAGAGCCAAGATTCCTAGCACTCGGCCCAAAGTGACTATTGAGGATCTCGTGGATATTGATGTTCCCTCTGTCATGGATGATTACAGAGATCAGATGGGTTATGCTCCTTTACTGGGATTTGGCAATATCCACTGGAATATGGCGAGATGTGTTGGCTGTAAATCCTGTGAAATTTCATGTCCCGAGGACGCAATTGAGTTATTGCCTATAATTGAGGCCCCCCAGATGTTCGAATTTTCAGATGAGGAACTTGACACTCTTCCTTCCAATAAGGCGCGGTTTTATCGAACAGTCCGCAACCTTGCTAAGCAGAAACCCGTTACAGACATTACATTAGAGAAAAAAGTTCCCGGCTTCGGGAAGGTAGATATTGATCTCTGGCTGTGTGTGGCGTGTCGAACTTGTGTGAGACGATGTCCGGGACCAGAAGGGGGCGCTCTTGACTTGGAACTGAAATGGAATCTACCCGATGTTGTCCAGCAAATCAAGTCGAAGGCATAGGATTAGTGACCCAGAAGTATTAGTTAGAGGAAACTATCCTATCTCTATACGATTCCCCACAACTGATTTCGTCCTGTAGTACTTAGCAACAGCGGGGCAATAACGCACTTATACTTACACTCCTAACGTAAATACCAATATCGGAGTGATAGCGGCTTGATTGATTTCAGTCTGACAGAAGACCAGGTGGAACTGCGGGAGAAAGCTAGGGCCTTTGCGCAGAATTACATGTTGCCTTATGCTCACCATTATGACAAAACTGGAGAGTTTCCGTTGCCCATCATCCAGAAAAGCTGGGAGGTTGGCCTCATGAACCTGAATGTACCTGAAGAGTATGGTGGAGCGGGTATGGGTGTGGTGGATCAGTGTCTTGTTGTTGAAGAAATGGCGGCCGCTTGTCCAGGCATGACGACTAGCATTTATGTTAACAATCTGGGTTTGGAGCCCATTCTAGTTGCCGGTACTGAGGAACAAAAGGAGCAGTATTTGCGCCCGCTGACGGAGAATCTGAAGTTTATCTCATTTGCATGTAGTGAGCCATACATGGGTAGCGACGTTGCTGGCATTCAGACGAGAGCAGAGAAACAAGGTGACATATACGTACTGAACGGTTCCAAGTTTTGGATTACTAACGCTCCACACGCTGACTATTTCACTGTATTCGCAAGTTTGAATCCTGAGAAACGTCATAAGGCACTTTGTGCCTTCATTGTGGAGGCTGATACTTCTGGGGTGTCAACTGGCCGTCCTGTCGAGAAGATGGGTCACAGGGCATCCGTAACATCCTCTATTATGCTGCGGGACGCTGAGGTTCCTGCCGAAAACCTTCTGGGAAAAGAAGGCATGGGTTTCTTGATTGCTATGCAAACCTTCGCAAAGACACGCCCAGCTATCGCAGCTTTTGCAACTGGGCTTGCAAGGGCAGCCATGGAATATGCTCGTGATTACACTACCAAAAGAGAGGCGTTTACGAAGAAACTCAAAGAGTTCCAATCTATCAAGTTCAAACTTGCGGAAATGTTCATGAAAATTGAGGCCTCACGGAACCTGTACTTGAAGGCAGCTTGGGCGGCAGATACTACCGGAGACTCTACTGTTCCTGCTAGTGTTGCAAAAGCATATGCTACTGATGCCGCTATGGAAATCGCTAGTGAGGCTTTACAGATACACGGTGGCTACGGATATATCGATACATATCCTCTTGAGAAGCTATTCCGGGATGCGAAGCTGTATCAGATATACGAGGGTACATCTGAAATACAACGTTTGATTCTCGGAAGGCATGTGTTAGATGGTTATGACCCAGCTATGGAGGAAATACCGTCCTGGGGCACGAAGGGCGCCCCAGATTTCGAGTAGGAATCCGCAGTGCTCAGAAAAGCGACAACCCCCCTGCCCTTCAGAAAGGTGCGAAAGACGGTGAGATGAGCCGTTTCTGTGTCTCTATTTCCTCTATGGTGTCAATATCGGCTTGATTAAGCTGAATATCTAATGCTTCATAGTTCTCTTTGATGTGCCTTTCACTAGTTGCCTTAGGAATCGGGTATACAATATCATAGCTAAGAAGCCAAGCTAAACTGATTTGTGCCGGGGTGGCGCTGTATTTGTCTGCAATCTCTCGCAATGTTTCATTCTCCATAACTTCCCCCCTTGCAAGAGGAGAGTATGCTACCAGTTTCATATTGCGTTTCTGTAGATACTTGCGCATCTCTTCCTGTTGCAGCCATGGGTGCATCTCTACCTGATTGGCTATGATCTCCTTCTCTGTGTGTTTCAAGGCCTCATCCAATAGGTCGGGGGTAAAATTACTGACTCCAATATTCCGAACTATGCCTTTCTCCACAAGCTCTTCAAAAGCTGCCAATGTACTTCTAGGCTCATATTCGCCAGCAGGCCAATGTACGTAGAGAATGTCAATATAATCGAGCTGAAGCCTCTTCAAGCTTTCTTCGGTACTTTCCTTGACTTTTTCTGGGCCCAATGAATTAATCCATACTTTTGTTCCAAGGAAAATTTCGTCACGAGGAACACTTGACTGCTTTATTCCCTTCCCAACGAAATCTTCGTTTCCATAAAACTGCGCAGTATCTATATGTCTATATCCCATATCAAGAGCATGGATAACGCTTTCTACACACTTCTCCGAATCCGTATTCTGCCAAGTTCCCAGTCCAATTCTCGGTATTTCAGTCTCTGACATCTTGTTCACCCCTAATGATTCTTAACTATATTTATCCTTAAATAACCCTCACTAGTCGCATCATGTTTATGACTCCTTATGTCCAAAACCTTGTTGGGTGGATTGTGATCAATATTGCTGATAAAGCGTCTAGATAATTGTGAAAGAATCGAGGGGCTTGATGGAACCACTATCCGTGAGCTGTTGAACCCTCATCACGAAGAACGTGAAGTGAAACTGGGATATAGCCTTGCTCATGCAATGCTAGATCCTGGTGAAACTTCAAAACCACACAGATTCTTTGAAGCTTCGGAGGTGTACTATATTCTTTCGGGGCGTGGTGTAATGCACATCGACGACAAGGCGGCGAATGTACAAGAAGGTGATGCGGTGTACATTCCACCAGAGGGAGTTCAGTATATCGAAAACAGGAGTTCTGAGAGATTAGAGTTTCTATGTATCGTGTTTCCAGCTTGGACTCCAGATGCCGAAGAACTTGTAGAATCTTAATGAATCCCAAGTAATTGCAAGTACTTTTGACATCAAATACCAGTACCTATTGTGTAACGGAATGATGTAGATCATGTCAGGCCAACTTCAAAATATAGGCAAGTACGTATCTGAGCACCCGTCAGTCAGTTACCTTACTGCCCTGGTATTGGGCCTATTCCCGTTCCTCTACATGATGTGGCTGAATAATTGGAGTTTCTCAGCCCTCATTATGGCTCCAATTATGCTATTACCAAGCCTATTGTCTGGGGTGGTCATGCGCTTCTTGAGCGGGGTGGGAATAATGCTTACATTTGCAACAGTCTGCTCATTCCTGTTCTCCTTTGCATCTGGCTTTGTTAAAGGCAGTAAACGCCGCGCCAAAGCCATACGAATTCTCGTTGGTGTTCTAATGCTCTCGGTTGGAGCTTATCCCATCTACAAACTAGTTGGTGGATCTACACTTGCTGGCACCTTTGGCCTATTGGAGGACTTGGGTGCAATACTTGGTATCTGGTCCTTGATTCTTTCTGTGTATATTATTCCTGCAATTCGGGCTCGGTACCAACCGGAGTTTGACAAGGGATTCGTCGATGAACTCAAAGAACGCGTGGGCAGGATTCGTCACTCACTTTGGAAAGGTTATCAATCCCACATTTGGAAGGAATATGGCAAGGTATATGCTGAAGAGTTCAAATCGTACCAACAATCTATAGCAGAAATCCGTAATCAGTTGAGCGGTGTACTACTCCTTCCTATAGCGATTGTTCTACTACCGTTTCCTTTTTTAATGGCCATTCTGGTAGTACTATGGCTACGGACATTCTCGCTTGATGATGAACCATTGAAGACTGGCGAACGGGGGCTATTGATACTGGTTTCAGTAACAGTGATTCTCATAGAAACTGTTATACTGCTCTACTTCGTGCCTGAGGCATACTCTTTCTATTTCAATGTCGCCTATCTTCTTGGAGTACTTCTTAGTATGGTGTACTTGGGTCTCCTGATTATTCGTTCATAAAAAATGGAAGTCAAAATTTTGCAGGGTGACTTCCAAACCAATGTACTCTTCTTGGATGATTCCATGAGACACACACATCGAAGCGGTGGATATGAAAATGGATTTTGAAACAGAAAAAGAATTTCAGAAAAGGCGTGCTAAGCAGGATGAAGTAGTATTAGAATATGCTAACCTCCAAATAAAGCGCTTCTATACACTTGATGACAAAGCGTATGTAGATGGAGCATTACCTTCGAATGTCAAGGAAATACTTGGATTGGTAGCTTCACTGGTTCTAAGATGTGATGATTGTATCCGCTATCATCTTGGTCGTTGTCATGAAGAAGGAGTAAGCGATGAGGAACTAGTTGAAGCACTCAATGTGGGACTTGTTGTTGGAGGGTCAATAACTATACCCCATCTACGAGAAGCCCTACAGGTCTGGCACGAGCTTAAAAAGTGAAGGGCCAACTTGGACTAACATAGAACTGAATCCTATTCTGGCTCCATTGGAATAACTATCATGAGAATGATGTAGATTATCAAACCCGTTCCATAACCAAGCGTAAGAAGAACCCACAAGAGCCGGATAATTGTCGCATCAATACCAGTGTACTCAGCAATGCCGCCGCAGACACCCCCAATGATCTTGTCATCTCTTGAACGATAGAGCTTCTTTGGCTCTCCTCTCTCTTCTTCGGCTAGTGGTATCTCAGTCATCTGTACCCTCGTATTTTCATCTTTACTTGTATAATAAAACCTTCCTGAGAAACTATGTTATACATTTATTCGAACATCCCTGTTGACAGCATTGATTCGGAGTTCTATCTTTCTGTTGCCTTTTTTCACAGTCACATAATACGTTGGAACATAGAAACCTCGAAGTTTTTTGAAATCGAGCTTGTTGTCAATAACCCTCTTGGCCCCATGTGGTTTCTTTTTCGCTTCACGAGCTAGTCTCTTCACCACATCATCAAGATCCTTGTATTTTCCCGGAGAGACCGTAATCTTTCTTTTCCACGCAGAAGTAACACGATGCTTTCCTCGCCCAGTCAAGAGATTCTCAAGAGTATTGGCTGCAAAACCTGTCACACCATCAAGAATGAATTCAACAGTCGTCTCTGTTGCAAATAGCTCGACAATCTCAGCTTTGATTGCTCTTCCTGGAATATCTCTCCCTTTTCGTGGTTTGATAATCTCCTTGCCGATCATGGCACCAATAAGCTGTTCTTGGACACCAATTTCCTCCTTTCTTACCCGGGTAAACAACTTCTCATTTTCTGCTTCATATATGCAGTAGAAATCGTGCTTCAATCTAGGACTATATACTCTCAATGAATCCTGCCTCGTATCAAGAATCTCAGCAGCTTCTTCAGACGCTTTCTCTCTTGCCTCCTCTTCGTCCATTTTGGCATCGAAATAGTATTCTCTGGCTTTATCGTCATCTATCTCAAGCCGAGCATTCGATCCTGAAGTTCTAAACATACGTTTTGACAAACGTTTTCTTCCCATGAATCATCCCTCTGATGGGATGGAACGGCACTATTTGTCCTCTTCGGCTAATAGAATTGAGAATATGGTTGATTCGAGTGACAGTTGTAGTTCGATTCTTTTGTCTACATATATCTCATAATGAAAGACAAGCAGAGATCATTTGAGGTAAATCAGTCAGACTTCGTGGGTATTTGCTTCATTCTCTTTTGATTTTGCTTTTAGGCTGCCAATTACCAAATGCATCTCGTCCAACGGATTCCGGGGGAGAGTTGCCGAATCGGGTCCATTGACAATCAGTTTTCTGTATGCTCTCTTTCCATGAAGCTTCAGAGATGATACATACCCTTTGCTTTCCATTTCCCGCAACTGTTTTCTGAATTCTTCTAGAGTAGTAAGTGAACGATTTGGGGAGCTAACACGGTATCTCTCAAATAGGGTAGACTCGAGTTCAACGAGTGCCCATCCAAATGAACGAATAATGTTTAACTCAATCTGATTCAGTCGCATGGAATATGCTCAGCTTCCTTCAATGTAGTATTATATGATTATGCAATTAAATGCTACGTTAATAACCTAATCAATGGTCTGTGGAGAATCAGGCTTTATGGATTAGTCCTACCAAAAACCTTCTTTTTCTTCCCATGATCGATTAGAGAATTCTATAGCGTGAAATATCTGCTGTCTGAAATCATCGTCTTCACACTCGAAGGTATACATAACAAATCCATCAAATGCAATGAAATGCATTCGCCCAGTCTTGTATATTCTCTCAGGTTGGGCATGATTGACAAGCCCAAGGAATTCCTCTCTTTCGAATTTCACCCTGTACGAACTACTACGATTAGCTTCGGATGCATTAGCACCTGCAGTTCCAGCCGCGTAGGCCATTCTTCATGTTCACCTCTACTCCCTCTATGCAGTTAAGAACATAAACTGTTCCCATCAAAGGTCAGCCACTAGTCTCGTGAAAGTAAAGCTTCAGCAGAGACTTGCCATGACAATTGATTTTCACAGGTATTTTCGGACCTAATTCAATATGGGTATTCCCTGTGACTTTTTTCACTTCACAAGAGTAGAGGTAACACACTACACATCCAGTATTCAGTATCTGCAACGTTCCGCTTATTCTATTGCATTCTATTTTACTATGCAAAAGGGCTAATCAAAGGCGCCTATAGAATGCGCATTGCCACCATTTCTTTTTATTATTGCTGAAATCTTCCATATTTAGGTCTAAAGAATAAAAAATCTATAACCTAGAAGGAGGTGAATAACCTGACCGACTGTAAGTATGCTGGTGAAAAGAATACGGAAGGCCAATACTGGTGTGAGAAGAAACGGATATACGTAACTGGTGAAGAAAGCGATCACTGTCCAGATTATGAAGCTTGATTGCGTAGCATGGACTGGTTCGGTTTTCAGTTGAGTAATTCTTTTTGCACTAACCTGTGTGGGGACGAGGACGAGTTCCGAAAAACCCCTATCCTGTAAAATGGATGAGAAACTCCTCGTACCCTCACACAGCACTTCCCCAGAACCAAGCCTTAGATGCTGGACTGCGAAGGGAGCCTTCCAAGCCAATCTGTCGTGCGTTTTACTGTCTATGTCCCTTTAGTATGCACAATCGCTAAGCGAATATGCCTATAGAATGCGCATTGCCACCATTTCTTTTTATTATTGCTAAATTACCTAGTATATAACTCAAAAAATAAGATTCCCGGAGGTGAACAATCTGACGGATTGTAAATATGCAGGTGAAGAAAACGCACAGGGTCAGCTATGGTGTGAGAAGAAACGGATATACGTATCAGGCGAAGAAAGCGACCACTGTCCAGACTACGAAACATAGTTATCTCAATTAGAATCTCTTATGATCCCCATCAGGGGAAAGATATCCTGGGTCATACTACATGTTTGATTTTTGGGTCAAATTCTAAATTGGGGTTCTGAGAAGCATCCCAAAAGTATCGAATTACCCACATCCCGACTAGGTCGAGGTGTGGAAAAGCTTCTCAGACCCCTCTCTCAGAATGGACCAAGCTACTTTTTACAAATACTCTCTAAAGTTTCACAATGCGCTCATAATGAGCCGCTCAGTTATGAAGTAGAAGAACGCGGCATTTCCCAAATAGAAGATCATCACCGCAAAGCCAATAACAATCTTATAGATCATCCGTTTTCCTTGCACGAGCTTGTAGCCTAGGAATGACGAGATTCCAAGCAAGACCTCTGCTGGGACAATATATGCGGCTACATGAGCAATAGTGAATACATTTTGTGCGGCCCATGCCGGCAGCATCCAAAGGGTGGCCTCGGCTATCGCAAAAACAACCAATGAACTGATGGACAAAACAAGAAGCGAGGGTTTTCTTCCATGTATTTTTTCAGTTTGTAAGCCTAGATAGATAATCGCGAACAGTGGAATCACCCATAGTCCCGCCATGTACGCTGGTACTTCGCCTATCATAATGTAAGGGTCCGGCTCAAATTCTATTGTATTAAGCACAGCAGCAAGGAACCAATCGGGGAATACCTGGAATATGCTAAGAGGAAAACAGAACAGCCAGATGTCAAGCCATTCTGGTTGTCCTGCTTTGAGAGACCACAGTGGCAATAGAATATTGTAGCTCAAAACAATGAGGAACAACTTGAGCCCGATTGTTAGGATAGAAAAAAGTATGATAGATGTTGTTGCGGTGAAAAGCACATGCATTTCTATAAGGCTTCCATATGGGTCAGACAAGGATACCTTCAAGGGCATCAACAGTATTCCTTTGCCCTTTGAAGATAAAATTGCTTCCGAAAGAATAAGAAATACTATGATGGGAGAGAGAGAGTCATGGAACACATCCAACATTCGTTATCTTGTTGGTGAATGTCCATGAGTCAATTATCTCTAATACCCATCAAGTGGGAAGAAAACAGGAATTAAGGGAGATAGAGGATGTCGCCTGAGTGTAGACCTCAACCGACTATCAGCTTTACAGCGTTTTGTACAATAGCCAAGATAAAATATTGGCAAAATAGACGGCTTGAGGTATTCCTATATCTATAGGTCTTTTGGGCAACCATCCACTGGTAAACATACAATGGCACTGATGTTATCTACAACACAGAAGCACAGATTGAAACCTGCTCTGTGATTTGAAGGATGGGTGGCGTAGAGTTCATTAGTACATTACATCATCTTAAATGTAGTGAACTAGTGTGAACTACCGTTCTAAGAATCTGATTCAGCTGCTTCTTGGCCTTAGCGGGGCATTAATTCTTGCAATTGGGGGATCACTTGTGATGTATCGCCTACACTGGATTATTTGGAATCCGCCCGGAGGATTTAACCCGCCAAGTGATGTTCGTTGGTTAGTTCTCTCATCTGGTCCTCTGGGATTCTTCTTGATCGGTATTGCCCTCACATTGATATTGCAGAGTAGGCCGGTCGCGAGCACAACGACATGATTCATTGACACTGAAAATCGGGAGAAAACCCTCGAATTGAGTCTGCTATCTTAACATAGAAAGTTCTCACTCCTCCAGAAGTCGTCAGCTTCACATAACGAGGAGTTCGCGGTTGTTCACCATGTCCAGATGGATCTTCTCAGCTTTGGCGACAAGGCTGAGCCGGGTGATGAAGATCCTGCCGTGGAAAAAGCTGCGGAAAAACTGCCTGTTTCTGAGTGCCTTGACACCCCAAGGTCTGGTGCACTCAGTGTTGAACAACAGCAGAAGGATGCTACGAACCGGAAGAGGAGCCATGCTCCGATGACACCGGACAAAGCTCGTGGACAGCCTTCGGGAGGGGTCTCGAGGGTAGCCG
>WJIL01000071.1 GCA_014730275.1 Candidatus Lokiarchaeota archaeon
AAGTAGCACTCATAGTAACATTTTTCGCCTCGAAGGCATACCCCAGTTGTGAATATAATATCACTGAGCTTGGCATCGTTAAAAGCAAAGTTCAACTGCTTCAGGAAATTCCGAGACAAATCGCTAATTTCGACCCTAAGCAAATAGATGTCTTCACTCGCCACTGGAAATACTTTCAGTACCCGATCTTTGTGATGCAGCACTGATAATGCGGCCTTCTCCCCTATGTCTGCGATAAACTTGGCTGGAAACTGTACCGGCTTGTCCTTATCAAAACGTAAGATTGCTGCTGAAGTTGCTCCCTCGCGGTCTATACCCAAAGTTATCTTCACTTCCTTTTTGCTGTATGTTCGGTGTACGTGCGGCTCCACTTAAATGATTCTATGATTTCGTAGTGGAATAGGGCATTTAAGTTGATATTTAGTACTGATACTTCATCAATAATACTTTTCGCTGACTCATTTTTCAGCTCTTCCAAGCTCCCATAATGTATAATTGTGGTTTCTGACATGGTTGATTTCGGTTAATGATGAATCCACGCGTGACTCAACTTATTGGTATGGTGCTCGTAATCTTGTCTGCTGCTATGACCATAGTGGTTTGGAACGCAACTCTAGCCATAGAGGGTGTTTTTACTACAGTACTAGCTTCTGGATTGATTGTCTGGGGTATCCTGGCATTCCCGGAACTGGCAATTGGTCTGTGGCTTATTGCAAAAGGGTCACGAAGTGCAAAGGTTGGGAAGATTCAGGATAGATTGGCTAGTCTTGTTCGGACCGAGGGAAGAATCAGCGTGGATGAAGCTGCTCGCAGTCTTGAGTCCAATCGTCTGACTGTGGTTGAAGCTGCTGAAGAAATGGCAAAGAAGAAACTTCCATTAGTCTATCTGGACGTCAGTTCAAACGAGATTGTTGACCCTCGTTCAGTAGAACTCGAAGAAAGCATTCTCCACCTTCTTCACGCAAGGCGGAGAATGTCATTTGCTGAAATTTCTGAAGTCACAGAAGCAAATAGGGAACAGGTAGTTCAAGCATTGAACGAATTATCAAAATCTGGAAACTTCAGGGGTACCGTGGACACGGGTTCCAATGTTGTCTACACCCAAGAAGCTGTTACGGAACTACCTCGAGCACTTACATTCTGTACACACTGTGGGGGTAAACTGCCAGAACCAGTCCTTCCTGGAGAAGAGGAGGAATGTCCTTACTGTGGGCGAATGAATGTCAATCGGCTTGATGTTTAACATTCATGTGCTTCAGAATGAAATGGGCTATCACTCAGACGTTCACGGTGAATCTTCCATTTCTGGGTGATTTCGCCTTTTTCCGACACATGATAGTGATTGAACAAGTTTGCTACAAGACAGGAGTGATTTGGAACGATTCTGATTTTGGAACCCGGTTCTAGACTCTGCAGTGCTGAGCCTTTCTGAAGGCGAATTTTGCCATGCTCTTGGGATAAGCTTTGTATTGATGCTTTGTCATCTAACTCACTCTTTTCATAGCTTTCAATGACTTTCCCATATCCACATTCAGGAGCTACATGAACAGGACCCTGGTCCTTTGAGAGGGCCGTGGCCCCCGCGTCAACAACCACTCTTCCCTCGTAGACCCCGATTATGGTGGACATTACGCTAAGGGCGATATCGTTAATGTCGCAAGAGCCCAATATGGCTTGGGTGTAATCGAAGAAAACGTAATTTCCCGGACGTATTTCTGTAATGCCGTCTTTGATTTCCCGCGTCTGAGTCATTGTTGGCGTTGAACCAATGCTCACAGTTTTTGGTTTAAGATAATGTCTAGCTTTTCCAAGATCGCGCGCAAATCGAATCATGACATCCTGTTCTTTCTTCGCGATTCTCTGAATCTCTGAAGCGGACATGGCGCCATATGAGTGACCTCCATGGGTCAGAATTCCTTCGAATACTAGATTATCTGCATTGTCGATGCTTTCTGCAACTCTAATACTCTCTGGACGCGATGGATCAACACCACAGCGGTGATATCCACAATCGACCTTCAAAAGCACCTTCAGAGTTATCTTTTCTTCTCTGGCCGCTTTTTGTAACCTTTTTACAGTTTGAGGATGATCAACAAGAAGATTCAGCGAAACTTTCTTCGCGAGTTTGATTGATTCTTTCTCTTTTCCTAGAACAAATGGTTTGGCGAGTGTCAAATCATCAAAGCCAGCTTCAGCAAATGCTAGTGCCTCACCCAGCGTTGCTACTGTGATTCCGTTACATCCGTACTTCTTCTGTATCCTCGCAATCTCGGAACATTTGTGAGTTTTCACATGTGGGCGCAAATTGACCCCATTCTTAGTAGCGAATTCTGCCATACTCGCGATATTCCGTTCTACTCGCTCCAAATCAACTACTGCTGCTGGTGTTAGAACATCATGAATATGCATGGATTTTGTTCTCCATTCGACTTGTTCATAGTTCAAGTGATTCCGTGCTGATCCCCTTTGATTCGTCGTCTCAGTTTCAATCTCATCTCGTCAATCTTCTTTGAAACTCTGTTCTTCTCGGGCCAGAAAGGCTTGATTTCATCAAACCCCATAACATCGAAATATAGTGGACATGCCCCATAACAATACTGGAAATACTCACAAGACTTGCAGCCCTCTGGGGCAAATTCTTTTTCCCTCCAGAATTTTGCGGCTCTACTGTACCAGACTTCTTCAAAGCCATCATGAAGCAAATCACCCACCGGTTCACTGAAGCTCGAACAAGGCAGGAGATTGCCTTCTGCATCAACCGAGAGCAACCCCTCACAACATGCACAATGCTTGGCGCCCAGACCATGAGCGATGGGGTTGAAAAGGCATACGGGGGTTGGGGCATACCAGACAAACTCAATACCCTTCTTCTTGGCTCTCTTCTGTACCTTCTCTACTATTTCCCCGATTTCCGAGAAAGTTATTTGCAGTTCATCACGGAGCTTGGCAGCTGAGCCAGTATAAATGACCATGTTCATCGAAAAATAGGTGAGGCCCAATTCTTCAGCATGGAAATCCACCAGATTTTCTAAATCATGGACATTGAGCTTACAAATGGTTGTGTTGCAATGCGTATAGATGTCCGTCTCTCTTAGATTCCTAATTCCCTGCACTGTTTCCTCAAATGCTCCTGGAACCCCAACGATAGAGTCGTGAACTTCCGCATTCGACCCTTCTATGGATACCTGTGCGCTATGAAGTCCCGCTTCAACCAACTGTTCAACATACTGGCTGTCGCCGCATTTCCGCCCGTTCGTGATTAGATTCACTCTAAGTCCTTTCTTACGAGCATGTTGAATCAGTTCGAAAAGATCTGGTCTGAGTGTTGGTTCTCCCCCTGTAAATGAAAGACTTGGAACCTTTGCATCATCTACAATGATATCGATGACACGTTTGATTTCTTCAGTACTCATTTCGCCTGATTCCCGATAAGGAGAATATGCATAACAGAACTTGCACTTGTTGTTACAGCGGTATGTGACGGCTATTTCACTAAGCACGGGGAATTTGGTCTCACCGTGCCCAAAGGGGACAATTTTCGCTGTACTGTATGTGTAAATGTTCTGGTTACCGCTTACCATTTCTCGAAGGTCGGTCACAAAATCTGCTAAATCGTTCAATACTTGCTGCCTTTCTGCACTCACATTCTTGATGAAGTAGTCTACAACGAATTTTGGGTCTTTTCCATCTAGGAGCATTTTCAGCATCTTCACGCCTGTCTGATTCAAATTCATTACCTTGTTGGGGCGTAGAATGAGAAGTTGGTCTTCTTCACGGACGTAGAAGTATTCACTAACCTCACTCATGAATTTCGGAACCCATTGTAGATCCTCAAGCGTGTAAGCATATCCTTGACTGGTCATCAATGAGATACCCTGGAGCATCGACTTAAGAGTATTGGAGAAGACAAAGGCGATACGGCCGAAAACGCTATCTAGCTATTTTCCACCAGAGTGGTGAGGAAGATAGGTGTTTGATATGAGCAAAAAGACGACCTTGCCCTATGGCGAAGTGAAGGATAACAAGTTGATTATGGAATTCTCAGCATTTGATATGGATTTGCCTGTTATTGCGGCTGGAATCAGGGAGAGATCGGATGTGCTGCGAGAAATCGGCGTTATTTTTTCAGGCTTTGGAACCGAAGTCCCAGAGGAGCTTTCTAGACAGTCTCCAGCCAAAATCAGAGCCTTCTTTGAATACGTAGGTCAGGGTAATGACGTACAGACTATTCTGAAGCGAGCATATCACCTTGTCTGGGGAGGGATGATTCAGGAGTTTCCTGATTTGGTGGATTGGGCTGAAGCAAAAGCAGACTTGTCGAGTCTGACATTTGCACAAGCGGAAATCCTGCGAGCTAGAAGAAGGGAATGAGAGAGGCACAAAAGGATGCCTTCTGTCGAGATATCGTCAGTCATTTACGATCTGCTTGCAAACAGTATTGAACGGTCAGATGTATTTGAAGATGTGGACTCAACTGTGGAACAGGTGCTAAAGGGTTTTCTAGCAAAGCGAGACCTGTTCGGGCGTATGCATGCTCCATTTTCAACAATACTGATGAATTGTGTGGATGATTTGGTGGCTCTTCGGAAGCTGCTTGAGGGAGTGGATTGGCAAAGTAGAAGCAAACCAATCGAGGAAGCCACTGCCCGCCTGAAAGAAGCGGAAGACACCCTGCGTGAACAAGCCATAGAGTTGAATGAGGAGTACAAGTAAGGAGGATAGACACGCTTTGAGAATGAGTTCCAAGTGCCTAGTTTTTGTTGTTCTTTTGACAGTCATCTTGTCACCGGCAGTTAGTACAGCTGGAAAACCAGCACAGGATACTGAAGTCAACATTGATGAAATATTGGTTGACGTTTTCGTGCTTCCAAATGGCCGAATCAACGTCACCTATTTTATGACCTTTTCTGTGATAAGCGGTTCCATTGGTGGTTTCGATTTTTATGGCATTGAGGAATCCAATTATTATGACCAAGGGCGGGCGTATATCGAATATCAAGGGGAAACATACCCACTCGTTGTTACCCCGGTCTCAGAAGGATACAAGCTTGATTGGACACCACGAACACAAGAAGGTGAGTCTGTTACCGTTGTGTTCGGTTACGTGAGTACTGAACGGGTGATCGAACAAACCACCGCTACCCTTGAACTCGAGGGATCAGGGGAAGAAGTAACGTCTGACTTTGGAGTATTTAATTGGGCACCTGTTCAATGGAGCCTTCCAGTTGATTATGAGAATGTACGGGTAATCTATCCGATTACCATGAATTCTTCGTGGATTGAAACTGGGGGTGGCATTACACCGGACGGAGCAGATTATGCTGGTTATGTGGAAGATTACAGGCAACAGATTGAAGCTTCTGGTGGTGCCGCAAGGGATTTCGACGAGGTAAATCTCCTCGCTTATCCATCTGATTCCTCCCCCCCGCACCGAAATTTCAGTGTCAGTCTGGAGTCTTCTGGTTTATTAGCTCAGGATCATTTTCGAGTATTCCACTATACAAACTGGAGCTTCTATGCACCATACTTGATGCCTGGTCAACTTGGAATTAATGTGGAACAGAATATCAATGTGGAAGGCGGACAGAATTTCGAGCTCCCAATAGATATATACAATATTGGCGATCAAGCATTGCAAGGTGTAACAGTTACCATATCTCTGTCAGAGAACCTCACTTTGGTTGATGGCGCGGGTTCAGAGTATATTGGCAGCTTGGTAGGTGGAGAGAGCGTACATCTGGTTTATACAATCAATGCGGAGAATGTACCTGCTATTCTAACAGTAACATTCCAAATTACCGCAACGAATCTCAATGAGACGGATTGGGTAACCAGTACCGCCAATATCTATGTACAAGAGTCTGTGCCCCCTCTAATCGACCCTGATATAGCAGCAGTAATTGGAATATTTGGCGGTGGCTCGCTAGTTCTATTTGGTTTGGCTTTTTACGGATACAAGACAGCTACCGCTAGCTATGGTGCGAAATGGGATGCTGACGAAACAACAACGGTCGCCTATGAATCACCTGAGATTACCATTGAGACTTTTGGTGAACCCGGAACTGTAGCTGAACTGGATCCTATCGAGTCGGCTTTCTTCGTGAACAGACGACGTCAAGAACTCGTCACTATGATTATGATGTCATGCGTACGGAAAGGTGTCATCAGGATTATCTCAGATGAGCCGTTGAGACTCAGCAGAACTGGCATCAAGTTCGAAGACCTGACCTACTATGAGAAAATGTTCGTCGAGGCTATCGAGGACAATGAGCTGGACCCCGAAAAAGTAGATGCTATGATAGACGAGTTAGCTGACAGGGTGCAGAAGAAATCGTGGGATGCGGATTTTGAAGCAACAAAAGAAGCCCATGAAGAGCGAGTGAACGGTGCATGGGAGGAATTGGAATCACAGCCTACTGTGTCTGGACGGACGGATTATTATTTCGATGGCACCTATAGAGATCATGGTTGGTCATGGTACTGGATATATATGAACAAGCGCCATGATGATCTTCCTGATGCTGTCTCTCCAACTCCAGGTGATACTACTACACCTCAAATACCTGCATGGTTCCGTGATGTTTCTGATGCAACAGGACACACCATAACTCAGATTGCCGAGGGTGCAGCAGCAATCGCTGAGACGACCGGAGAGATTATGACCAATGTCACTGAGACAATTGGAGATATCATGAAGAATGTTGGTTCTATCATTACAGAGCCTCTGAGACCGATTGTGGAAGGTACCAGTCGCTGTGTGTCACACGATGCTTGCCACTCTGCGTGCGTATCCCATGATGCGTGTCATTCAGCTTGCCATTCAGCATGTCATAGTGCATGTGTCTGCCACTCCGCCTGTCATAGTGCTTGTCACTCAGCTTGTGTATCCGGTGGGTTCAGATAGGGGTAGCACGGAACGCGAAACACCTTTGGGGGAATCCACTGAATAGCGAAAATCTTTCGGCAAAGATTGATGAGATGCTCGGCATCCTTAGAAAACCAATAAACCGTTGCATTCCCTATTCGTTGATACATGGCCATTCGGGGCTGCGTATTCGTCCTTCAGATTGTAAGAGAGGAATCTAATTGGATTGTTAACTCGCAGTCTATCCGACTAAAGGATTTTTCATGTTCCTGCTTATCGTGTGTTCAGCACTGATTCGCTCGTGCTATCAACTAATGACTCGATTGCTTGAAAGGATATTACACTGAAACACTGATATGCCGGGTTCTACATCGTGCCAATGTCCAGTGAATCGACATGAAATCACTAGCATTGCATAGCTACAAGGGTGGAACCGGAAGGACGACAATTAGCGCCAATATAGCTGCTCTTCTTGCGAAGGATGGCAATAATGTAGCTATTCTTGACATGGATTTCTGGTCACCAACGATTCATACAATATTCCGAACAAAATCCAAGTCAGCATTTGTCCACGAGTATCTGTCTGGAGAAATTGACTACCACGAGCTGTTTACAGATTTAACATCAGCTTTTGACCTACCTGGAAGACTATTAGTAGGAGTTGGGGACTCACGAATAGATGTGATTCGACAGAATCTAGAGCATGATCGAGAGTGGTATCAGAATGCCTTGGCACGTCTTCTGTATCTTAAAGAGAAACTAAGCGATGAAGGAATTGATTACTTCATCATGGATTGCTCTCCAGGCATTCATTCATGCACCGTAAACGCCATTGTGGCCTGTGATTTGACATTGGTCTTATGTAGAGTAAACAACTTCGACATCGATGGAACTATTCAGCTCCGAGAAGGACTCTATAACCGTCTTGATAAAGAAACCACATTGCTCTTCAATATGGTTCCTTCACAGATGATGCAAAAATCACGCCTGTCTCAAGTGGAGGAAACAATTGAGGAGTCTTGTGGTCAAGATTCTGTGATTTCGGGATATCTGCAGTACTATCCTGAAATTCCTCTTGGAATGGGAGTTGAGATTCATGCTCTGACCCAGCCTAGTCTTGGATTTGTAACAGATTTGAAAATGGTGGTGAGTAGACTCTCCATAGTGGCCAACTATGCTACAAGTGCAATTGGTGAACAGATTTGATTCGAGCGGTCTTCATTTTGACCGAGGGCGGTATATTGCTTTACTCCAAAACTTTCGATTCAAGCGAAACTGACCCTTTTATGGTGAGTAGCTTCATGTCTGCAATATCAAGTTTCAGCAGAGAAGCAGTTGGTAATCAGCTTCAAGGAATCGAGGCTGATGACCGCTATATATTTCATTTCACTCAGAATCCTGTTACCGTCGTAGTACTGGCTGATCACAGAAGAGAAATTCCTGGCAGAACTCTTGAACAGATTGCACTGAGTTTCATCAGCAAATTCGCTGGAGATATTAGAAATGGAGATTACAACTCTGATCAATTCAGTGAGTTTGATGAAGCGCTTGAAGATATGCTTCCTAGAAAACTAACGATACATGATTCGCCTTCGAAAATTGACCCACTTGACGGTTTGAGCATTGTCGAATCACCAACTGAATTGCAAAACGTGGCAAAACTTGTTTTGCGAGAAAACGAGATATCTCCAGAACAGGTGGCAAAGACACTTCGTGTCGACTTAGTTACCGCCACAGAACAACTAGATAAGTTGGTTGAATTAGGAAAAATCCAGGTTCGAAATTCGGCTGATGGAACAGTCTATCATATTTAATCGGCCTACACGAATAACTAGATTTGTATATGATTACTATTTCGTTTTGACTGGGATTCTACAACCATGCCAGCAAGAAGGATTCTACTACTGGGCAATCCAAAACTGTATGCACAGTCCGACCCCGTATCTAGGGAAGAACTCGGCGAAGTGAACGCGATTGTAGAAGACCTTCATGATACACTAATGGAGTTTAGAAATGAATGGGGGGCAGGTAGGGCAATTGCAGCACCACAAATTGGTGAATTCAAACGTACTGTCTACGTTAACATAGATGAACCTGTTGTATTGTTTAACCCGAAGATTGTGGATCGAAGCAAGGAAATGATTGAGCTATGGGATGACTGCATGTCATTTCCACATCTGCTGGTGAAAGTCAAGCGACATCGCAGAATCACGGTTGAGTATCGTGATACAGATTGGAAGCGAATCAGAGCGGAATACACAGATGATGAATCTGAGCTGCTCCAACATGAAATCGATCATCTAAACGGACTTCTTGCAACCCAGAGAGCATTAGATTCCAAGTCTTTCGCTTTACGATCTCAACGGGACCTCTTACAACAATGATTTACATGTCGTTGCTTTCGTCAGATACTCCAAGGCAGTCTCTCATACTGCTACAAAGCATTATCATCAAAGATGCTTCTCAGAATTAGCTGTGCTTCTTCATGTCTTTCTCTGTCGATAGGGATTTTAAGCGGATTCTTGATATCGAAGCTATTAGTTATGATTTCAACTCTCGCGTTGAAGAAACCCAAATGCGCTTCTACGCTATCAATTTCACCATACTTTATTGAAAGCGACAATGGATGCATGGCCAAAATTTCCTCTGGGCTTTTGCCTTCAAATTGAGAACGACGCTCCCGTTTCTTCCGAATATACTCCTGGAGAGCAGGCGTCTCATAACCTATTGTCCCTTGGGGCATGTCGGTTTCTCCACACCAAACCACCCCACATATGAGGCGAAGATCAGTTATGAAAAGATCGTATTCAGGAATCTGTTTCTCTATCCGTTTCATTCTTGCTACTTGGGTATATTCGTTTGAATTGCTCTCACTATTCTCATTGCTCTCTCTTCGATACAAATTGGGAAACTTCCGCGAGTTTCGAAATATCGCAATGATGGTTTCCAATAGCCTTTAGCCTCAATATATTGCTTAATTATTATTAATATATAAGGAGGATGTGGATGTAATACAGTTTTTCGCAATATGAGATTGCGCACATTGCTTTCCAAAATCTATTTGTCATTACCTTTCGATGTATAATGCGAGTGATGGCAAAGAGGAGATGGACAAGATGAGCAAGACTTCCATATTTCATTTGAGCGATATTCACATCGGAGAACAGGGTGTCAACGTTGGCGAGTTTCAGCGTGCAGTTGATGAGGTAAGAGAACTTGCTTCTGAGACAGAATCACCTTTGGTGCTTATCACAGGTGATTTGACTTCCGGTGGCCTACGGGAAGAGTATGAAAGCTTCGCTGCTGTAGTCGATAGTGTAGATGTACCAATGGTTATAGTTCCTGGTAACCACGATGAACGAAACTACGGGGCCGCTCAGTTTGAGAAAATCTTCGGAGAGCGTTTCAAAACCTACCAGGACGAGAATATTGCCCTTTACGCCGCAGATAGTGCAGAACCGGACAATGATGCAGGTCATGTAGGGCGCGCGAAGTATAGAGAAATCCGGGAATTCTTTAGTGAGAGCGAGGGAAAAGTCAGAATATTTGCTCTACATCACCATCTTGTTCCAGTGCCTCACACCGGTCGAGAGCACAATGTTGTTGAAGACGCCGGTGATTTGTTGGGATTGCTTGACGAATCCAAATGCAACCTTGTCCTGAATGGTCACCGACATGTTCCCTGGATGTGGAGGCTCAATGATGTTGTTCATTATACTACGGGAACACTGCTTTCACGCAGAATTCGAGGGGCTAACACACAGGTCTATACCGTGGTTGAAGTGAGCCCTGAAGAAGCAAGATTCACCCTCCGCGAACGGGAAGGTGCATCCAAGAGTTTCGCCAGCTGCGAGCTTCGTAAATGATGCGCAACTGATTCAGTTAGACCATCTAAATCGCAATAAAGCCTATAGGCGGGGTATATCAACTTGACCTATAACGTGTTTGAACCAGTAAACCCTCGTTGGCGGAATATGTATGATACTCGAGGCAATCTTGCTATCTCCACATAACACAGAACAGCTTCGACTCCGCCATTCCACTTTCTCTGTTGATTCCGATATGATTCTTGATTTGGTTGATCGAGCGGCCTCCGAAGAAAGCTACTCTGTAGATCCTGAACTGGGACCTCTCAGGGTGCCAACTTTCACCGAAACGTGTCAAGATGACATAACGCGGACTTTTGCAATTGCACTTGATGAAAACACAGCAATTGCTCTTGCCGGAGATGAAGGAGAATCGGAAGGGAAATTGAGAGTTCGTGCCGGTCTTATTCTAAAGGAGATTCAATCGCGATATGATGAATTCCGATATGATTCCCTTTCTGGAATTGAAAAGAGAGATCTTATCTCCGCGGTTAACGAATACATATTCGAACATACGAGAATAGTTCTATTTGGAGCAAGCGAGACCGGTAAGACATCAATCTTCCAGTTTGCTAGCACCGGTTCAGTTGTAACCAATTACTCCAAGACCACTAAGACCAACGTTGTCCCTAAACTCAATGAATACCGCCAGATTCTTGAGAAGCGCGTAACCGGTCCTCAGGATGAGTGGTTTCAAATCGCAAACCACTTGCTAATGCTGTATGATTTGCCGGGGGGTAAGCAATACAGGAACAGTTGGAAATCTTATCTTTCCCGCGCAGATGTTGCAGCCCTTGTTGTGAAAAGCACGGAGGACGGAATAGTCGAAGGAAAGAAACTCCTTACAGAATTCGAAAATATATTACCAGACCATGTGATTGCAATAGCAAATTTTCAAGATCTCGAAGATGCTATTCCTCCTCCCATTGTTGCAAGATTCTTGGGCGTCGAAACCCATGGTATGGTTGCAATTGATGTGGATCGTCACGATATTTTGCGTGATATGCTGAAAACAAGCGCTGTAACCGATTATCAGAGATATTAGTTTGCCATTATCCCAAGCGATGGAACTATATTCTGCCCCTGTTCTCCAAAAACCGAAAGAAAATGGGCATTGGTGAAAGTTTCCTAGAACTATGCGGCAGAGTAGGCAATCTTACAAAACAGAAAACAGGAATCAGTATAGTCGATGCTTATTTCGGTCCTGAGGAATTAAGACCTGAGCTGCAGGATACTCAACCTGTCGATGAACTGATTGCTGAATTGAATAAACTGAATGACGTCATAAATGACGAAATCACCGATAATATACGGCGAGATTTTCTTGTGGGGGAGATTGCTTCACTACGTACTGTGGTCGATTGGCTTACGGGTGGGGATATTCCCTATTCCAAACTTGTTAGTGAACTGTTTCATATTGATATCCAACATTTCTCGGAGCGGGACATAGATGAAGCTCAGGCCAATCTAGATCGTTTACTTCCGGGGGATGAGAGCCAGACACTAAAGGAACGGGTCTATCTCTATGAAGAAAAGGGAAAAGTGAGTGGAGCTGAATTACGGCAACTCATAGAGGGGGAACTCCAAGAAAAGGCTACTGAGGTTGGCAACCTATTCAAGGAAAGGGTATTCTCTCTAATGGGTGATGATGTAACTGACAATGGCGTCACCTACAAACCTGTCAAGGATGAGCCTTGGAGCGGCTACAATTACTATCAGGGTGATTTCAAGTCGATAAATGCCTTCAATACTGATAGATCCTTCAATAGACACAATCTCCTAGGCGTTATTTACCATGAATATGAACACCATGTGTCGGGCCTTTGGAGAGAGAAAGCATTCCATGAGAAGGGCTGGACGGAGCTGAGTATTGTACCTCTCCATACCGGTCGTTGCGTTATTTCTGAAGGTACTGCAGATACTGCCCGAGAGTTCCTTGAAATCAAGGAATCCGAAACGGAAGAGTTGGTTCGTGCCCTCTACAAGCTACGAAGGATGACTAGCATCAATGCAGCAGTTATGCTCAACGAAAAAGGAACTCCGAAAGATGAAGTAATCGAGTATTTGATTGAAAGAGGTCTACGCAAACCAAAGTCGGCGAAGGGCTCGATTCAGTTCATTCATCCTGAGAAAGAAGATGGCACGCCAAACATATGGGCGCCCTATGTTTTCACCTATTACTTCGGCAGAAATAATTTCGTTTTCCCGACTTTCCAACGGGCAAAAGAGGAAGACGAGATGAAGCGCTTCTTCAGGACCCTTTATCTCAATCCCTTCTCTGGATCTAGTGTTACGTGGAAAGAAGCTTACAATTGGCTCTAAACCTGAAGTTTCCCGTCTTTCATTACGGTCAATTCAGTTCCATCGATCAGCGTAATAACCACCGTGGGCTCATCGACAAGGAAATCCTGATGTGTGCCGGAGTTGTTTGCTGTCTCCCCAGGGTAGTCCATGTTGTTACCAAAGGCTACATGGATGGCGTTTCCTAGTTTCTCGGATTCAAGAAATTCCTCAACAAGTCTGGCCTTTGGATTCAATCCAAATGCGAATTCGCCGACATGCTTAGCCATTTCATCAGTATCTTGGGTTTCCCGTACAATCTGGAGAGCTTCTTCATCGTCACAGTCGAGATTCTGTACTTCTCCGTTTTCAAACTCAATGGTGAAAGTACTGTCAATCGGCCCAATGCCCCCGATAGCAAGATCCGATACAAGCTTGCCTTCTCCTTGTGTTTCGACAGGCCCGACTAACACCTCGCCTGTCGGCAGGTTCATCCACTTCATATCGAGCCAGTTTAGCTTGGTATCGGTAAACCACTTACGACCCTTAACACTCAGGGTGAAATCTGAGCCGGAAGGTGAGGTGACATGAACAGAAACCGAATCCTGTATCTTGGCCAGCAGTGATTCCGCTTCGCTCTGCATCTTTGCATGCTCTTTAGTTGTAAGGGCAAGTGCACCTTTGGTTAACATGTCCATAGTGATACCTGGACAATGACCGAGTCTGGATCTACGCTTTCTCGTCTCAAGCTTGATGATTTGAATCCTGAATGGTGTTTCCTGCGCTGGTCCCCGAAGCGTATTGATGTAGATGTCTGGAGGATTGGGGGAGTTGGCGATTTCCACTAGGTGAGGTGGAACTGATTTGCGGTAGACACCTTCTTCGGTTTCCAAAACCAGTAACCTTGTCCATAGGCCGAGCTCAAGACCCCCTTGCGCGAAAGTCTCTCCTACCTCACTTCTTACATCATCTGTTACTACAAGCAAGGACTCGCCAGGTTTTCCTTCTAACACGGCTTGTATGGCATTGGCAGCAGCTTGTTTCGCATCCATCATGTTACACTCTTCTAAAACATCACATGCATGGCTTAAAACATTGAAGTATCATGGCAATTACGATGCCAAGCTATTTACGAGGAGAATGTATATTCTGAAGTATGGTTGAAGGAAGAAAATTGATTGATGTCCTGCATTGCGAAGAAGGTCGCATATTCTGTAGAGCAAAGAAGGTCATGCTTGCAGTGGACGGAAGTGACGCTTCTGCGCGAGCGGCTACTGTGGCTTTCGAGGTCTGCGAACTAACAGGTTCCAAGCTCTTAGTTATTCACGTTGTGCCAACTCCTTCCGTTGACCAGGTTGCCATTATGTCCGAATTGAGTCGGGAAGAAATCATGAGAAAATATCGCAATAACGGAATGAGTCTCATTGAGGGATATGAGAAAGAGGCTGAGGAATACGATCTTGAAGTAGAGGGTATCCTCGATGAAGGACTTCCTTCTTCTCGAATTATTCGGCAGGCAAAAGACAGAGATGTCGATCTCATTGTCATGGGTTCACTGGGTAGAGGCGGAGGTCAGAAGAAAACCGGCATAGGTAGCTCTACCGAACGAGTTATCGAAGGTTCCGACTGTCCGGTTCTTGTTACTAAGTGAGTGCTTGAGAATCACTCCATCTTTCGAGCCATACTCATCATATTCCGTACTGAGAGTGCTTCTTCGGCAGACTTAACGTAGGCTTCAGCTACTTCTGTTGCTGCCTCGGACGGCACACCAAATTCCTCAAGCTTCCTCCGAAGTACGTCTTTGCCTTTCTTTACTCTTCTCTTTGCTCTCCAGATAGCAAGACTGGTTTTGGCGAGTAGCTTTCCACTCCCCAAGATGGCCCGCAGGGCTGTCCGAGCGGACATTTTTCTGCTTACTCCTCGATTTCCGCTGAGATATCGATTTCTTCCCCTTGTTGAGCCATATCCATTATTTTGCCAAAGTCAAGAGCTGAAGCGTATTGCTTGGTCATCTTGAGCGCAACTTCGTCTGGCAGACCTTGTTCTTTCAATTTCGCGTAGAAGCCACCTATGGCTTCAGCCATCTTCGCTGCTGCTTCAGGACTGTAAACACTATTCACTAGGCCCGATATCAGTTTGGGTATCGATTCATTCAGTGCTGAAAAAATCTCTCGGATTTCTTCTGCTTCTTCTTTTGGAGTTTGCTTATCTTCCTTCATTGTATTTCACATGCCCTAATAGTGTGGTCACTTCATAATAGCATTCTGAGTAAAAGTGAACAGATTTTATGCACATACTACCCAAATATAGCCTTACTTATTCGTGCCGGCCAAATCATAGTATGTTGCCCGATCATCATCAGTATCAACAGTAATCAGTATCCCTCTGTCAAGTAGGTTCTTCACCCGCTGCCGAACTATTCGTCTTGAAGCAGTTCCTCTCTGTCTGCGGACTCCGGCAGTGATCTGACTGATATTCAAAGGCCCTCGTTCATCAAGTGTTTTTATCATTGCCCAAGCTATATCGTCTTTCTTCAAATCGCCATATCTGGATTCTAACCGTTCAGCTCGTGTGAATTTGCTCATCAGGCTTACCATACTGTCGTAAAATTCGAAACCTTCTCTGATGACCTGTGCTGATTCTGAAACCTCTTCTATTCGAGGGTCTATGCTTTCAATCAACGATTCGACGCGTTCAAGCCGTCGGGATATCTGGTCAAGCCGGTCTTGTATCTCTTCGATGCCAGGCTTCTGTTCTGATACATCGGTATCATTTTCGGACTTGCCGGTGCTATCCTTTTTCAATAAGAACCACGATTCTCTTGAGGTTGACTACGGTGATAAATATTGGTGATGAATACTTCAAGACGAGAGTTACGAAAAATCGTTCTTTGACTGCCCAGTGAATGCTTTAATATGATAAACTCCCAGTATCCTATGTTCAGTTTGTTCTATTTATTGTCAGGGCAAATCACTGAATCATATCACGCTAAAAGAGGTCAACAGCTTGAAAAAATTCGTCATTTGCACGCTTCTGATATTTGTGTTAGCACTATCGACTGCTAGTTCTGATGTGCGTTCACCTAATGCTCTTAAGAATTCGATGCCGCGCGATCAAGCTCGACAGAAACTCGATTTGGATTACCTAACGGATGAGTATGGAGCGAAGATACCTATTGTTGCTCGGATTGAAAGAGAAATCGATAGTGACACGATTGCGTTTATGGACCAAGCTGGAGTAGTATTCGGTTTGGTTTCACCTGAGAAAAGCAGCATAGGGAATCACTTTCTTCTCGAAGGTCCCGCGGGAGGCTTTGAAAAGTGCTTGGAGCATGGCATCATTTCAGACTGGAGTCTCCAAACCTCACCTGAACAGCTTCATGCTACAAGGGATGTTTCCATGTCGGAAATAAACGCAACCAATGCCTGGAATCAGCTAGATCGTCTTGACAGGAATGTGACCGGCGAGGATATTCTCATAGCAGATTTGGATTCGGGTGTTGATTGGACGCATCCTGATTTATGGTTTGCAGATGGTGGTACTTTTGATTGGAAAGAGAGTGGTCCTGCTAACGCTGTATTTGACAATGGTACGGATTATGTCGATTTGGATGGGGACGATAACCCTGACACAGGAGAGGAACTCTATGCAATCGACCTTGATCGGGATGGCAGCTACAATTGCTCTACTGACTGGCTATGGGCTGATAATGTTACTCAGGATGGTATTCCTCAGATAGGGGAACCCTACTTCGTTGTCAATGATACAAACGGTGATGACCAGCTTCAGCTGGGCGAGCCACTTACTATGCTGGCTACTCCGAAAACCAAGTACATTGTTGAGGAAGATGGATTTGATAATCTCCAAGTATGGATGAGAGGAAAGAATCTCACACAGAGTACTCACGAGGATACAGATGGCCATGGCACAGCTGTTTCGGGTATTCTACTAGGGGGTCAAATTGGTTTTAGAAAATACGTGGGCGCCGCACCTAGCGCAGAACTGATGATGATTAAAGTACTCGGTTCTGGTGGCACAAGCCTTACAGTTGAGAAGGCGCTCATGTATGCTCGCAATCAAGGCGCTGATGTCATTCTCACTGAGTTTGGATCATGGACCTATCATTACCTGGATGGTTCTTCTCCGGCTGCAGGCTTGATAGATGATCTTGTCGACGACGGTGTACCTGTGATTTCACCAAGTGGAAATCTGGGTGACAAAGAGAAGCATGCAAATGCTACAGTTGCACCCGATACGCCCTATGATATAGACTTCCATATTCCTACGCCAGCAGCTGATCCTTATCTAGAGGGTGATATCGAGGATGTCTACATCACTGTTCTTAGCGTAAATGATACCGATTTCAGTACCTGTAACTTCAGTCTGGTCATCGATTTCACGAGCTGGTCCGGTCCTGCCAGCCATACCATCTATCTCCATCCTGGAGCTGGGAAGGACAATTGGAATGGCGAAGCGCCTGTAGCCTTTGGTGGATCGACTCTAATCGTTGAGTCTTACATATCTGTTTCAAGCCGTTCTACAAAGATGCTCGCAATTCACATTTTCACTTCAGGTGGTGGTTCACTTCCAACCACCGCGGTAGGCGGACCATATCATCAGCTCAATATCACGGCTCCTACAATTACTACTTTTCATGCCTATATTTCCGACGACAAAACCTCGTGGACTGGTGGGGCTATTTGGACAAGTGATGTGTTTGATTACTATCACATAACTTGGCCATCAACTGCTGATTCGGCTGTAAGTGTTGCTAGCTATCATTCCCGAGATCTCTTGGGTGGAACAATTGGCGACATAGCAGATTTCTCATCGAGAGGTCCCCGAATCGATGAGGTTCAAAAACAGGCTGTGGCAGCACCGGGAGGATATGACATAATTAGTGATTACTCAAATGCTTCCACATGGTATGGATGGTACAACGATTATGGGAGCCTTCCGTTCGATAACAGATTCGCCAGCTATCAGCTCTTCAGTGGTACAAGTGCTTCAGGCCCGCACGTAGCTGGGTGCGCCGCTTTGATGTTACAGATTTCACCCTCTCTTGGTTCTGAGGTTGGTGACTACATCAAATCGACGGCAAGAAACGATTCATTTACTGGCGCGGTACCCAATCCGACGTGGGGATATGGGAAGCTCGATGTGCTTGCGGCCGTACTGAGCATAGACGTTGAAGCGCCAGTGATTCACTCATTTGAGAGGAATCCGCTTTCTGTTGAGTACTATCAAAGTGTGACAGTAGAAGCAAATGTGAGTGATAATTCGGATTTTGTGAATGTGTACTTGAAATACAATGCCACAGGCTGGGTTGAAAACAAGACCGTATTGATGACTGAACAGCCCAGCGGCAATTACACTGTGGAAATCGGTCCTTTCAATTATTCCCAGTCGATTTACTACAGCGTTTTCGCTAATGACACGGGAGGTAATGGAAATGAAACCAGCTGGGTGATGTTTTCAGTCGGTGACACTGTAAAACCAGATATGGTGAATCCTTGGAGAAATGCGACTTCACCTGGGGCCAATCGAGATGTAGCTATTTCCATTGACGTTCTAGAGCCTGCAGGTGCTGCTGGAGTAGACACTGTTCTGCTCAACTATACTACGAATGATTGGTCTAACTTCACTGTGTTGACTATGCAGGGGACTCAGGATACATATTCTGTGGTGATACCTGGACAGTCGCTAGATACTTCTGTAGAGTACTTCTTCTGGGCAAATGATACTGAAGGTAATACTAACTACACCTCTATCTACAACTATACAACGATTTCTCCTGAAAGCAACCCACCGACTATTGGTACTCCAAATCGAACGCCAGAAAGTCCCAACAGTCAAGAAAATGTCACCATTACCGTATTTGTTTCTGATGATACTGAAGTAGACACCGTTATCCTCTCCTATAATGATGGCACGGATTGGCACAACACCACTATGACCAAAGAGGATTCAACATACACTGGCGTGATTCCTGGATTACCAGGAGGAACAGAAGTATCATACAGAATCTTCGCGAGCGATGTACTTGGTAACTGGGAGATTTCTAGTATTTACACCTACACGGTTGAGAGCGAGACAACTACCACAACGACGACTACCACAACTACAACCTCGCCTACGAGTACACCCACCACGACTACAACGACTCCTACAACACCAGGACTGACACCCGATTATCTGCGACTGGCCATAATGATTTCTCTCATTGTTGTTATGGTCATAGTATGGATTGCATACCAAAGGTACAGGTCCAAATAGGAGATTTGAAAAACGACAGGTTGTTGTCATATCATGATACAAGATGTTTTGTGCCTAGAGCCTTCACTTAATAACGGGGCGCAATCTTTATCGACAATAGAGACAATCAGCGAGTGAATGATTCCTATGACCGAGCAGCTCGGAAGCTTCGATGTACCCTTGCCCGATAGCCTAGCGGGCATTAACAAATCAGCAGACTCTATGCCAATTGAAGTATTGTTAGAAGATGGCAACACTGTAGTGTCTATTGATTGCAGTTGCTGTTCAGAGCTGCTATCTAGCCGTCTACCCGGCGGAGTGTTGATTCCTATTGCCTCTGCTCTCAAAACCTTCTTCGAACGTAGCGGTATGCGTAATCTCGACGTAGAAGTTAGGGGCAATATCATGAGACGGATTTATGAAGGTGAAATGGAGGCTTCTATGGTTGAAACTATGGCTTCGAGAGTGAAGCATTCAGTTAAGGAATTTGCAAGGAAACGGAATAATACTTGACTGCACTCATCCAATGTAGGTTTGCTCATTCTTCATAATCAGAATCACAATAGATGTGTTAATCTCTATCAGATTGAGATAGCAAAAAATGAAAAACAAGCGGGGAATGAATCCCCGCTCCGCTTTATACTACTGGTTTTCTTCTTGAAATTCCTTGAGGAAGTCACAGAGAGTCTCTACTCCTTCAATGCTCATCGCATTGTAAATCGAAGCTCTCATTCCGCCTATTGATCTGTGACCGCTGAGTCCTATCAGACCGCGTTCCTCGCCTTCTTTGATGCACTTCTTCTCGAGCTCTTCAGTTGGCAAGTTGAACGTGACGTTCATGATGCTTCTGTCTTCTTTCACAATGTGTCCTTTGTAGAAACCATTGGACTCATCAATCACATCATAGAGCATACCGGCCTTCTTTCGGTTCCTCTTCTCAAGTGCTTCAACACCCCCGAGTTCGTCGTAGTATTCAAGCACAAGCTTGCACATGTATATGGGGAATACAGGCGGTGTGTTGAACAACGAGTCTCGGTTGACGTGGGTTTTCCACTTCTGCAAAGTGGGTGTATCTTCCGGAACTCGATCAAGTAGATGCTCCCTGACCGCAACCATGGTGACACCGGCTGGTCCAAGATTCTTCTGAGCTCCAGCAAAGATGACGCCGAAATAGTCTGGGTCAATCTCTCTTGCCATAATGTCCGATGACATATCGCAGACAACGGGAACACCTTCAGGTACTTCGGGCCAGTTGAAAATTTGGCTACCGTTCACTGTGTTGTTGCTGGTCATATACGCAAAGGCCGCATCATCATCGAAGTCTATGTCTTTCGGGATGTATTCGTAGTCGTCCTCTTCAGACGAAGCAACCACATTCACATCGCCATACAATTTGGCTTCTTTGATGAACTTCGCTGACCATCTTCCGGCGTGAAGAACGTCTATGGGTTTGCCTGGTATCTGCAGGTTCAGTGGGGCCATCCAGAATTGTGTCGATGCCCCGCCCTGAAGCCAGAGAACTTTGAAGTCATCAGGCAGGTCCATTAGATCGCTAACTAGTTCCATTGCTCGGTAATGAATCTCTTCGTATTGATCGGACCTATGAGATATCTCCATAACGGACATACCATTTCCATCATAGTTCAGCAATTTTTCCTTTGCTTTCTTGAGTACTGGCAGAGGAAGCGTTGCCGGTCCGGGATAGAAGTTGTATACTCGCTCAACCATGTTTTACCACAACCATTTGTTCTGTTGCAACTCTCCGGAGCTTCAGCTATGAAACCACCTACACTTCGAAGGTTGACATGATGCCGCTGTTCGCCCCCGGTAATAAGCTGTTCGATATGCTTAGGATTTGACGAAAAAGTCGAGAATCTGTATGGCTGCATCAAAACCGTGGACCTACTCCTCACCCTAACAACAGAATAGCCCGACCAGAAACCAACGGCCTGAGATTTATAATAACCCCCCTCCTAGTCCGAATAGTGGTAATCTCAGTGAAGACACGTATTCGTATCTTGGCGATTATTAGCTTGGCCATGTTTATCAGCATGGGCGTCATATCGGTTCTGTTTCCCGTCTCAGAACTGCAATTTGGAAGCTCTATGGACACAATTGCCTATGAGACGGTGGCGATTCGAGATTCAAGCGGGAACCTCTCAACAACCAATGATGATATCTATACTCTAGGGATGGGGGATTTCAATCTATCAATCGCAAGTATCAATATTTCAATTGACGACGATGTTGAGTCTATTCGTGTAAAGTCCGTCTTGCACAGGGAAGTGATGTATGAATCTGACCAGCTTTTGAATATTTCATTTTCAGAAGAATTGAGCATATACTATGAGAATGATAGCATCACGAAGCAGTTGCCTGAAGGCTCCATGCTTTTGGAGAGCGAAGTCACAACATCATCAACTAAGCCCCTAGAACTTACTCTTGACAAATCCACTATTGACAACTTTACTATATCGAACATAAGCATTCAGAATGAGTTTGCATTTCGCGTTGCAGCTTCTGCGGACTATACCATCAATTACGTAGTTTACATGGAAGTTATCCAGGTTCTAAAGGAGTCTCCGCCGATGTACGTATCTTTTCTGCAAATCCTGTTACCGGTGGTCGGCATATTCTCAGCCGCGATGCTTCTCATTGATCTGGAGCGATCAGAAACATAAATGGTAGAGTGGGCTGGTTGCCTCAACTCGTCTACCTTTTCACTCTATTTCTCTGAGGACTTGAGTATGTTTATCGTAAAGCCGATGTGCTGAGAATTTCAAGAAAAGTAACTTGCGATAGAAGATGATACTCCGCCAAAGAATACAAGAACCCAAAGTGTATGCTATGGGGTTGGTTGTAATGGGCATATTTTCACCGCAAGCTGACCTGATTTATGATATCAATCTACTAGTGCAGAGTGTTCTAGTCGCCCTGCTTGTGCTTGGCTGGATAAACAGCAAATCATACAAAACACACGGTACTATTATGGCAACAGCAACCCTGATTCAGATTATTACAATTGTCACAATTATGGTTCCATCATTGGTGCTGAACTTGGGTGCTCTGGTCCCCTTCGAGGGCAAACCGGGTCAAATCATCACAATTGTTCACAGCACCGTGGGCACTATAGCAGTGATACTAGGTTGCATGCTCAGTTTGAAATTTCTTAAGGCATTAAGAAACACAGAGCCTCTGTCTTGCGGTGTGAAGGAGACGATGTATGCCACTCTATCTCTGTGGTTGCTTTCATTTCTCGGCGGTTTCGTATTCTACATCTACTACTATCTATAGTGGGATTGCCGTTTTCAAAAACAAAGAACAGAGCCGGGTTTCGAATCAAATTGCTGCAAAACCCAGCTCTATTTTTGAACCACATTCGTTTAGGGAGTCTGATTCTATGACTTGAGGACGATGATTAGGAAGATAATGCCTAGGCTTCTGGAATTGGATGTGCAACCCGAAGCATATCGAGGGAATTACATGGAATGCCCCAACCTCGGAATCCAAGATGAGGATCAAGAGCTAGTGCCTACATTTGCAGTTCTTTCTTTTTCGAACTGCTTCTCCACGGGATTTTGCATTGAGAGCACCAACTAAAGTAGCACCGACAGCTGCGCCAAACAGCGATTACATGGATACAGACAGAGGATGACATCTGTATGGAATAGGTGGATACAACGAAGCAATAGAAGATCTGCAAAAGCTATTTAAATTGATGATATGCGCCTATTAGCTTACAGAAGGGGGCTTCTCCCAGATGACAATACTTAGATGAAGGCAAGAGGCCCTATTTCACTTTAACTGGGACTTATTGTGCTCCGGGGTATCTTTGACGTTCAATAGTGAAACGAATTTGAGGAAGAAGAGATTCTGCCTGTTTGGGGACAGCCTCTTCGAGATGGGACTCTACAGGCATACTATTGCGGCAATATATCCCGAACTAATGTTGACCGGCTTGAGACCTTTGACAATCTCATAGCCGGTGACCTGCTATTCATTGTGGCTGATTTTGGATTTGTCCGGAGTAGTACATCGAGGAGATTAGTACTCGGTAACAACCCACTCTAATCTATCTCGCCAACTGCTACAAGCATAATGAGGGCTCGTCCAATCGATGTAGTTCCATCCATATTGATCGTCCGCATAGACATCTGTCTTGTATCCAGTGTAATCATCCATAGCTTGAGTGTGGCCGAATTCATGCATTATTATCCATACTCTCTTGTCTTCAAGCGACTCACCTGGCATGAATTCTTCAGATGTTTCATCACCAATAACAAATCTCTGGTAATTGAACTGTGCCCACCCCCAAGCACCTGCCACGTAGTGTCCAAATAGTCCCCACGCCCATCGGTCTTGTCCCATATGGTCAAAATGATTATTGTAAAGTGCATCAACTTCTGAATAGTGGAGAGTATTGTCATATGGAATATTCGTCTCATCAACATGAAACGATATTCTTCGATAGTCATGTACTTGATAATATGATTCTACCCTATCAAATACAATCCCGGGTTGCTGATGATTGCTCATCGAATCACACTCTATGTCCAGATAATGATATGACACGTACAGCTGCTTGAGTGACTTGGGATAGTAACCATACCAAAAATCGCCTGGCTCTAACAGGAGTTTGAGCTCCGTTATGATTGGTGAACCTATATCCAAGAGATCTACAGTGAAGGAACCAGGTGACAATACACGTGTGACGTACATACCGCCGACGTAAATGTATATATACCGGTCGAATGGATCATGACAGTTCTCAGTTTCGATATGCAGTTTTGTATCTGGGCCCATTGCAACATCGAATACTAACTCCGAAGAATGCTCCTTTCTAAATTGCTGGTAGTCGGTTCGATCATATTGATTATAACCTTCCCCGTCCGGTTGTGTCATACGCCAGTGTTTCAAGTACCAGCCCTTGTCAACATGACCACCAAAGTTGATTTCGAGGATGATGTAGTACGATCCAGATGCCCACCCATTCGGAACATCGACCTCTGCAGAATAATAATCATCGTTCCTCTCGATAGTGTGCTCTTTTAGACAGTGCCTTCCAAGATATAGCCGGAAATAACGTGCGTAAGTATCTGCACCCCGTTCCACACGGAAATGGAAAGTCGTGTCGTCAGTAACGGACGCTTGGTATATTATTCTTGAATACGAAGCTTTCGGAAACCAGTTACCCTCAAGACAACGAGCAACGGGTGGTGCTTCAACGTGCCTGTTATCTGTATCATATTCCCAAGTCCAACTATGACCGGAGAAGTAGCTCGTGGCGGTTGATTGTGTCAGCGAATCGTAGCTTTCCAGACTAGTCCCGTTTTCGTAGCTCTTGGCTGGAACCATTGGAGGCGCTGCCATTGAGGGGGCAGACTCAGGATAGAAATCCACAGTGGAATTGTGAATGGCAATCTCATTCTCTGAAAAGATATCTGTTTTCCAAGTTGTATTCATGAACAATTGAGTCGCAGCGTCATTTGGAGCATCAGTCCTTGATGACGAAATGGTTTTCTCGGGTAATTTGGCGTGCTGTATGCCTTCCGACTTGTTCGAACTATGAAAGCCTTGTAAACTACTAGCTTGAACGACGGTAAAAGGCGTTGTTGCGAAAATCAAAAGCACAAGAAATGACATTGCTGCAATATGAATAGATAATACTTTCTTCAAATCTTCCTACCCCAACATTATATTTAATCCATTCCTAATAAACTTTGCTGCGGATTATATCATATTGTTGCTTGTATTACGTCGGTTTTCTAGTCCCCTCCTTAAAAGAACGGGACATGAATAAGTTGAACCCGCCTTGTATCTATTCTTTCATTGATATCGCCTTTTCTAGCGATATTTTGAGTGCCCACTTCTAGAGCTTTTGATTATTGCCACGAGAAGGCAAATAGAAATCCAAAAGATGGTATATTGCTTTCACTTCCAGAACATTCTCATGATATGAACACTCTGTGAAAAATGTGAAATAGGATATTGTGCTGTTAGCACTTAGTAACCCCAAAGCATTATCTCCCTATTGGATACTCTATTGCAAGGCTTGTTGCGTTTGGTAGCCTATGAACATGATTGAATATGAAATAGAGACTCATTTGATTACAGCAACCCTATCATCACGCATTTTTTGCTCGAATTAACACAACAATGAATAATCCCACTACAACGACAGCGCTAATGAATACATGAAGAAATGCATTTTGCCCATTTGGATACCAGTCAATACTTGACGCATCTCCTCCAACCAGATATGGTCCCCAGCCCCCATAGTTGCTCCAGTAGTTGCCACCAGTTGTAGAGTTGTACCAGGTATTCTCTATCCCGTAGTCTACTGCGAGTGGGATTCTATCGGCGGTGAAGCTATTTCCGTAGATGAAGTTGTTTGTACAAGACGGTAAGAGGGTAATACACGATTGCATGATTTCCCGGAACTGGTTTTGCGCTATGGTGGATGAGTTGCAGTTGACCATATGGACGCCATAAGAGAATCCGGATATGTTGTTGCGACAAATGGAAACCTCATTCATGCCATGGATAGCTACACCAGATCTATAGTAGGGTACTGGCGTAAGTTTCGGAATGAACGGATCAATTTTATTGCTGCCTCCACCAGCCCAATTCGACTTTGTTTCGAGGTTTTGTAGGCTCATTTGGTTGTTCGTGAGATTCCTATCCAAATGCATTGAATTGTTGAGAGCAGAAAGCCCAGTGGAGTAATATGCCCAGATGCCGCTTGCACGCAAAACGCCTGGCACCAAGTCGAGATCATTCATTGATATTGTACAATCGGATCCGTTAACAAGAGAGAAGCCCTGATTGCAGGCTGAGAATTGGTTCTCACTGGCTGTGAACGATTCAGACGTAGTCACCTCAACAGCAACACCGCAGGACTGCGTTGCAGTATTCTTGACGCTGCAATTATCTGATTCGTGAATCCACACTCCCGAATGTGAATACGAAATGACACTATCTATCACACTGCACCCCGGTGAGAACGCGAGCAGAGCAGCGGTTGATACATTTTTGAAATCACCATCTCTCAGGGTAATGCTTTCTGAATCAACTATGATTATCTGAGAATAATTGCTGCACGCCAACACTCGCTTATGATTCTCACGGAGATAGAGAATCTTGCGCCCTCCAACCTCATTTCCTTCAATTTCATGCTCGAAATACCGCAGAGGATTCTCGTCAAATCTAGCAAATTCTATTCCCCCGCTTGTCATTTTATTGTTGATAATGCCACAGGCCGTTGTTTGAGAGACGTAAATCGCGGACTGGGTACAATTCAATAGCGTGTTTTCGCATACTTGTGATGAAGCTGTTTCTTGGAGACCGATTCCGTAAAACGAATCACTAATGTCGCTGTTGCGAACAACGCATGACGTAGAATTTTCCAGAAGGATTCCACATCCTGAGAGCGTAATCGAACTATTCATAACTCTGCAATATTCCGAATTATGCAGGGCAATACCAACAGAGGTATTACTCGTGGAGCAATTCACTATCTTCCCGTTGCTAACATTGTCTAGAACAACAATTGCTTCTTGAGAAGATACAGAGAAGAAGTAATTCAATAGATACATATCGTGAAAACCATCTCCAACAAAACTACAGTTTCTAAGAATGAAATGGTAGCTAGTATTCTCAAATACCAGTGCAGGGACCACGCTGGTTATGTTGAACCCGTCAATCATGTAGGGGTTCTCTTCGGTCCCGTTTCCACTCGATGACCATAATTCGAAATCAGACTTTGAAGAGATAATGATTGCATCTTCAGTTTCTATGTAGGACGTATTTGAGCCAACCGAAAAAGACCCGTTCCTTACGGATACTGTGGCTCTTGTCCGTATATGTATATTCAGCAGTGTCACCGAAACTAGTACCAATAAAAGGCAAACCCTAGTTCTCAATTTCCTCCCTAATTCACTTTTGGTTTCATCTAAATATAAACTCTGTGGCCGGATTCCTTAGCAATGTTTTACGCGCATGAAAAGTGAAGATTAACAAAACAAGCATAAATTCCTTTTCAAGTTTATACACCCAAGTACATCGAGGATGATGGAACGTGCCCCCACTGGGAACGAGACGACCAGTTCATGATAGACTTCCCAGAAGTGGCCGAGCAGTATCTTAGAGATATAGAAACGGATGGGGAGATCTGTGCTCACTGTCTCTGGTATGCAGTTGACATGACAGGGGAGACCATATGCCTCTATGAAGATGATGAGGGAGATGATAACCGTGACTGATACTGACGAGTATGTAGACCTATTGGGCAGGTTCTATAGAGGGCATCTTCAGGAAATGCTATCTATAGATGAATTGATAGAAGCTTTCAACGCGTTTCTAGAGGAACACCTAGACAGTGATATCGAACCTGTCACCCGGGTCAATATGTACAGTATCCTTCCGGCCTACAGCAAACGTCTACGCAACTCGACACCTTGTTAAGGTATGACGAGAGACCATGATTATGCCTCGTGACAAGAAAGGGAGTAAGGTGTACAAGCGCAGCATCATTCTGGATCGTACAGTCAAGGGTAGGAAGTATTTCAAGAGCTCCATCCCCCCCGCTCTTGTGCGAGAGGTTCAGGATGGTGCCGCTGATTTTGTTCCCTTTGTTGGACTTGTAACGGAAGACGATATCCTGTTCTTTGAGGAGATGCCAACTCAGACGTTGCGCTGCCCCTTCTGCGATGTTGAGATTGACCCCCATGAAGTGGATGAGTGTTCCTGTGGTGCGGGGGTATCGCTTGAAGAGACACCCGATGCTGTGGGTGTTCCCAACTACGAACCGGTCTCAGGGCTTGTGTATCCGCTGTTACCTGATGATGTGGTTGATAGGATACAAGGTACGGGACTCGTTACTGTCTACTTTTCTCGGTGAGTTCGCTGATTTTCGATTTTGCGAAAGGTATCGGACCCATGGTTCCATATATGGCAATATTCGGCTGAATAATGGCGAGCTTAAATACTAACCCCGACACAAGACAGCATGAGGCACAGAATAGCTAACGCGGTACTTACAAAGAAGCAGAACGATATCGAGTATAACGGCTTTTGGAAACCAGCCAACACGAAGCCCGACGGAGAGTATGTCCTTGTCTGGGTTTCGGACTGGCTCAAGCAGGATTGGGGGTTCTACTGTTACATCTCACTTGATGCGTACAGGCAGGACCTTGATGGGATTCACGGCGTGATTGAAGAGCTCAACTTTCGTGGAACCGATGTATACGTTGAGATGGTTGACCATTCGCCCGGGTTGAAGGAGTTCTACAGCAAGGAATACAGCAGAAGCAAGATTTCACACTATCATATCCTTAAGCCGGAAACATGGGCGGGTGCTGCAAGATGAGATTACACGAGATTGGTAGGAGATGAATGTATGGCGGAAAAACTGACAGATGAACAACGAGATGAACCAAAGCACAATATCAAAGAAGCCTTGGGCTACAACGATTTCGTATCGGATGAAATCATCGCTATTGGTAAGAGCGAGGGGATCAGTGATTAGATTGACAATCTAGTTTCCAAATCGATGATACATATAGAACGTATCTCCAAACACCTGAGAAGAATCAGGACATTGGTCATCAAAACAGCATAAGCAACCGATAGGGATATCTGTGGTTGGTATCCTTGCCCTTCTATTTTTCTGATTTGATTTGGATGATGTGCCTCATCATGCCACTTTGATTGACCCATGGTCGCATACCCCGATTGCTACCCACAGCTCCATAACTTGAGCTTTGTGCAGACTGAAGTTAAACAAGGTACATCCTTAGTCCGGGTTGGAGGAGTTTAGTTGTGTTCATATCCTCAAACCCGGGATGTATCCAGGTAGTGGACGAGATTGTTAATCTGGCAACTCAAGTACATTAATAGTAAAGCCAGAATAGCATTTTGGCGCGAAAAACGTGCTCTTACTCGGCATACATTCGAAGTTCTTTGATACAGCCTCAACTTCCTCGACTTTCGTGGGGTTCATGAAGAAGACGGCTTGATACTCGTTGTTGACTGCTTCAATGGATTCCTCTACGGCGTCACCGATATCTTTGATGTACTCCACATATCCACCACCCGAAATCGAACTCTCTGCCAGCTTGTCCTTGCCTATTCCGAGCAACCTGTCGAGGATGAGAGCATGGAGAATACTCACATCGAGCTTTCTCAGTTCTTCTGACTTATCTGTCAGCATTTCGTCCATCACATCTTCATCTTTGAGAGTCAGAGTATAGAAGTTGCCATCGTCCATATAGAGACCGAACGCGTGTTTGCCTTTCTCAAATTGCTTTTCCATCAATTCAAACATCCTTTCCTTGTCGGGGGAGACATGCACATCGAAGTAGACCTTGAGCTTATCCAGAAGCTTGCTCTTCGAGAACCCCTCAACATTCTGAACGAGCCTGTGAGTTGGTAACACGACGAGGCCGGGGTTATCTATGTTGACAAACGTGAGCATTCGGTACTTCGCTGCTTCGAGGTCTGGATTCTCCCGCATAAGCGCGAGAGCTGTTTTGTACCGGTGGTGCCCGTCTGCGATGATGACGTACTTGTCGTCCATGTGTTTTTGAATCGCATCTTTGGATTCATTATTGCTGATTTTCCAGATTCTGTGTCGTACACCTTCGTTGTCCGTTATGTCAATGACGGCGTTGTTATCCATTGCGCCTTCTAGAACACTATCGACATTGCCTTCGTGATCTGGATAGATAACAAAGATTTGGCCAAACTGGGCCATGCACTGCCTGCTGAGGTTGAGCCGATCCTGGATGTCCTTTGGCATGGTCTCCTCATGTTGCAACACCCCGGCGAATGACCCTTCTTCTGGCTCTTCTGTGGCGAAATCCTCAAGCCGGAGAAGACCGATGAAACCAAATCTGAACATTTCCTTCCCGTGGACTTCAAAATTCTGGCCATACACGTAGAAGGATTCTTCATCTTCCTGTTTCAAGATATCCTTCTCAATCCACCTATGAAGAATATCTCGTGCCCTAGTATACTGGTTATCCGATTCCGTGTCGTTTTTTCTTGGTTTGTTCTTGATAACCCAGGCGATATTGTATTCCGACTTGTTCTGAAGCTTGTCGACTTTTTCACCTTCGATAACATCATACGGAGGGGAAACCACATTGGAAAGATCCTCGACTTTTTCTTTGTTGTATCTGTGCGCTTTGAAAGGAACCACTTTGACCATAATCTACCGCATCCTAGTACGTATCTTGCTGTTTGACTTCAATCCAAGGGATGGCTATCTTAAGCTTTTCTTAGTATTCATTGAATAACATGCGATGCTTTGATTCATGAATCAAGCTGAAATTCTCAGCGTAGTGATAGAACCCGCCTGATTTCTATTCCCAAACGTCAAACTTAAATGCTAAAAATATAGCACACGTAAAGCCAAACTAATCCGGGGAGATGTGACAAGTACTTTGAAGTTCTGTGACAAGTGTGGGGCCTTAATGCTGCCTGTTCGCGAAAATGAGAATAAGAAAACGAAGCTATTCAGATGCCGTGAGTGTGGTCATGAACAACGCGTTCGGAAAGCGCCTGAATATCGGATAGAACACCGGATAGAGCATGGTCCTCGGGAGAAGATTGTTGTTGTTGAAGAAGACCGAACGATTAAGCGGGAGATGACCGAGGACGAAAAGCGGGAACGCCGGAAGCAAATCTACGAGCATTTCGATGCAGAAAGTTGAGGCCCGCCTAGGATAACTTTATGTTTCGCACCTTAATATTGCAAATGTGATGCAAAGGGACTGTGTAGGACCGGCCACTTTTTCTTTGGTGGCAATCTTTTGCAGGCACATCGGCTATGAACCTGGAGGTGCTTACTTGACAAGAATAGAATTGCATCGTGATTGTACTGATTTTGTGCTGTCTGAAGGGAGCGTTGCTGACAAACTCAGACTATTTGTTGCTGGGTTTGAAATGCCCGACGGAATGCTCGAGGATCTCTTTGGGGAAATCAATGACATCCAGAATCCTGATGGTGGTATTCCCTTTGAACTTTGGAACGAAAACCCGAGTTCAGTAAAACAAACTGCTGAGTTGCTTTCCCTTATTTGTAAATCCGGGAAGGCTCCCGACGTTCTCAAGAATGCAATGGCCGGGTTTCTGGTTTCTCGCCAAAAGAAGGATGGTGGATTCGGAGAGGCACTCAATCTAGACACCTTGATTGAAGATCGCTGGGGCAACAGCAGCGGGCGAGAATGGTACCCAGTAGGCGTCAGCATTACTTGGTTGACTGGAAAAGCACTTGAGGCCCTCTGTTGTATCGATTATGAAGAAGAACACCGCCTTCGAAAAGCAAGAGATTTTCTCATATATAATCAGAATGAGGACGGTCATTGGCCCAACTACAAAGAATCAAAGACCTCTGATCCTCTTGGCACTGGCAATATCTTGCCAGCTTTGAGGGCTGTTGGAGTTCATGAAGACCACGATGCCCTACAAGATGGCAAAGCGGCACTTCTTCATCATCTCAAAACCTCAATAGAAGAAGAAAACGTTTGTGACATGGTGGATATTGTCTCTGTAGGGAAACCTGAGACAAAAAGTGAGAAAGCACTGCTCAAAGATGCACTAGAACTCATAGCGGAAAAACAGCGTGAAAATGGTTGCTGGGCATACATCGGACTCAACAAAAGCGACCCAGAGCTGAGTTCTCTTCTCGCTTATGCATTCAAAGTAGTTGCAGATCGCTACTTGTGAGGCCTTATCGGGTTCGCTATATGCTCTGTGAACCTGCTTAAACTCTCACTTCAACCGAACAAAAAGCGCCACCGTTTCCCACAAACACAACACTTTACATGGGCTTCGCAATTAAGAAAATTGCTGGTACATCGGAGCGTGCGATTCAAGCTTGAATCTGAAAGTCAGAAGAAATGGAGAAATCATTGAGTTACGAAAGGTCGAGTTGGAGCCACTTTCTCCACCACTATACCAATGCACGATAGGCTACAATTCACTCCGCCGTTTGGGTTTTTCCATATCGTTCATTCGACCCAAGAAAAAGGCTTCTGGCAAGTTTGAAAGAATCAAGTACAGCTTCATTGAAAGAGGTCATATGACCAAGCAACTTGAGAAAGACCTTGATCCCGATATGAAACGTGGGATCCTCAACCAGTTGCCCCGTGGAGATTTCAATATCCACTTACTTCTTACACAAGTTCCCCGGCGTGGAGTCAATATTCGTTTAGATAAGTTCACCTACGAGTTTACCAGCTGTATTCTGATGCGGAAAAACCAGGTCCTTGATGTTGTGATGGACACCGATACGACTCGACAGATTATGATGCCAACCTACGAAGAGGGCTCCGGAGGCGGCGCTGAATCAGCTGTATAAGAACCTACAGTTCTCGTGTGAAGGGTGTGGATTCTTCCTCAAGAGCTTGAAGCTCTTCTCTCTTCTTTTTCGTTTTGTAAGCTTCCAGTCCTGCCTTGCCAACGAGGATAATCATCGGCAGGAAATACCAAATGAATAATAGCGTTAGGTCCAATTGTAGCATCGTCAACAAATTTCAGGAATATTTTGCTGGTTTAAGCGTATTGCCTAAGGCATCGGCCGCATCCTTTATTTCGGCTAGCAACTGATACTGGTTTGTTGTGGAGATTCACCTTGACCCCCAGATTCAGAGGAGTTCCCAAGAAAGTAGCTCAATTTGGTGAGGACCAATTCAATGAAACCGGAGCCCAGCGGGTTGATGTTCTTCGCGTTAAAGCATCAACCATGCGAAAGCACTTCAAGCAATTGAGAGGAATAACCTACTTGGTAGGTGTTGTCAGTCTGGATAGAGTTCGGGTATATTTCTTTGATTCTCAAGGTCGATTGCTTGTTGGCGAGAATCTGGATCCCTCTGATTACGAAAAGGTGCAAAAACAGTCTCGCTTACTCACGAGTTATGAGAAGCCAACTCCACCAACTGAAGAAGAGTTGCGGATGGAGGCCACGGAAGAAACACGAACCATACTCTCAAAGGCAATACGGAAGGTGTCACGCGAGCTTGCCCAGAGTGAGCCTGAATTTCCCGAGCTGTATGTTACAGCAGAGGAAACTTCCGATGAGTCACAGAATTTCGGTATGACCTTTGAAGAAGACGGAGCTCTCATTTTTGAGGAGTCAGCTGTTCGAACTGAATGGGCTGAAGGTGTATGTCTGAGAGCAGCTTTTCTCCTTCTTGTAGATTCTACAAAACGTGATATACCATTCGTGCAGTGTATCGGAAATGGAATCGCCTTCTCACATATTGGTACAAAGAAAAAAGAAAGCTGGTTTGCGAAGTGGATGAAAATCTCCAAAGATTCCCGCTTCCTGCCTTTGCTCAATCATTTGGTTCGACATACTCAGGCTTATTCTACAGGAGGCTTTGAGACAATACTTGAAATGATACGGAATGCGCCACAAGATGTAACCCTGAAACTGTGGCTTGAAGGTCTTGAAACTATCCACGACTACATTGAGGTCCCGTTGGAGACCGGCGACTATCACGTTATGCGTAGGTTCTGCCAGCGCATTGGTGATATTTCCGCGCTACGGAAACGAAAGGATGTTCTGCCAAAGGTTCATTTAGGAGCCCGAGCGATTTGTAATCCAAAACCACTTGACTTGCCCCTCAGTATGATTGATGGGGAAGAAGACTCTGAGTCTGATTGCTGGTTATCTGTTCAGTACATACATGGAAACCGGGTGAAAAGCCTCACTGCAGGAGCATTTGAAGCTAAGCCGGTTGATTCCGTTACATACGTTCTCAACCTCGATGATTTGACCCCGAAGCCCGGTGGGATTCAACCGAGGATGAAAGACATTGTCAGATGGGCGCTTAATCGACTTGGTCTTCAAAGCGGTTGGGATGGCACATTCAAGAAAAGCATCGTATTTGAGGACAAGGAGCTGGGAACTACGGAGTCTGCTGTTCTCGAACGACTGATGACTGGCGATGAAAAAATCCTTTCAAACACCCTCCTAGGTTCGCCTGAAACTGTGAGAACACTGGTAGAAACTGGATGTATGATCTTGCTTCCTTCGTTTAACCATTTAGGAATCAGACCGAATTACTTGCTGAAAGGAAATCCACAGGAAATCCAGAATCTTGTAGAATCGTGTGCCCTTGAGGCGACCGTTTTCGTTTCTGAGGGAATGGCGTATTCGATTGTTTCTTGCCCTGCAGCTTATGGAAGAGAAATGGTATCACGTAGTATCGATTTGGAAAAAAGTGAGATTTACCCTCTTGCAGGTGTGAGCTCGAATCAACGCATCCTTCGTGATGAGACAATCTATAGAACTGATGCTAACTGGTTTTCGTGGGCATTTACCGATTTTTGACCATAATGAGACATTTAACCATTCCAAGCCACCGATATATGATAAAGATACGAAGATGTACCGTCTTGTGAAAAAGCATATCAAGCTGCTACAACTCTCATGAGAACATTCCTACCGAGGACTCAGTATGTACAAAGCCTACGCTATTATCCTTCTTGTATTATGCCCAACTGTACCGTTGATAGTAACTCCAGAAGCCGGGATTGCTAGCGTCAGATTTGAGTCAGATACCGGACCCTATCTTGAGTCATTTCTTCGACATAATCTGAAATCCCATCAAGGGAGTATTGGAGCTGGAGTGGCATCTCAGCGAGCTGTGCTACAATTCAAGGATTCCCTAACTCCTCGTGAAACTGCTTTTGCTGAGGGTCTTGGTATACAATTCAGAAGAAGGAATCAACAGCCTATTCGCGTGGGAAGTACATACCTTTGTGATGTTCCAACTATCGATGCTCTTGAACGCCTTTCTACTATTGGACTCAAGAGAGCTACTTCAGGCGAGAAGAAGTTCTATCCATCTCTCGAAACCTCTGTACCCGCCATGAACACACCATCGGTGTGGAACAATTTGGAAAAAGAAGGTACGCGGATAGATGGTTCTGGTGTTACAGTAGCTGTTATCGATACAGGTGCAAGCTGGTTGCATCCTACTTTCTGGCGAGCAACAAAGAATAACATTAATGTCATTGAAAATAATGGTGAATTCTACGCTGATCTCGATGATGATAGTATTGCTGATAATAACGAGGGCCCATTGAAACAAACTGAGGAACAGTCTACAGGGACCATTGAAGTCAGCAATGAGTATCTATTCATCGATGTTGGTGATGATGACCAATTTTCCTATGGCGCTGGAGATCGATGGGTGGGCGGCATCGATGCAAACGATGATGGTATTCTCACCTTGCCCACAGAAAACGTTGCGCTTCTCGGAGAATCAAAAGTAAAGATGTTCTATGACCAAGGTGAGAATGAGGTCTTTGTTCGGGGCGTCAATCTGACTTCCAGTGTATTACATGGTGGAGATGATAATGGACACGGAACTCACGTAGCCTCAACAATAGCAGGCGGACAGATCGGGCTAACCTCGATGGTCGGTGTCGCACCAGGGGTTGACCTCATAGTCATCAAAAGCCCCCTGACATCAGCATCTATTATCGATGGCATTCACTTTGCTACTGCTCATGACGCAGATGTCATCAATATGTCATTTTCAAGTTACCTTGGTTTCCTTGATGGAACAGATTTGGAGGACCTGGCTGCAACTGATGCCTTTCTTCAAAACGACACGTTGTGCGTCGCAGCAGCAGGTAACCTCGGGGGCCGTTCGAAACATAGTAGGTTTAGTGTTCCTGCTGGCGATGATGCCGGAACTACCCTCTCTGTATCGAATCCACCGGATTACTCATTTTTGAATGTGATTTGGTATAGTTCTAATCAAGATGAGTCGGTCACTCTGTCACCCCCTGATGGAGGCGAAGATGTAACTCTTGGGCCTATCGGGGAAATGGTGGGATCAGCCTATTCTGTGACAACCAGTGATATTAACGCATATGCCTTTGTAGATGTGAGTTCGCGAGGCTTCAATCGGTTGATTATCCAGGTCTCAGAGAGTGAACACAATTGGACTTCAGGAGTATGGACTGTTACTGTTGAAAATCCGAGTGGAGAAGAAATTACTGTAGACGCTTATGCGTGGGACAATGCTTGGTCCGGCGGCTCGCTTCGCTTCACATCAAGGATTGATAATTCACACACTATCAGTTGTCCAGCAACAGCAGATTTCGCGGTGGCAGTGTCTTCTTACAGCGAGGCGAGGGAAAGTATTAGTCCAACCTCGAGCAATGGCCCTCGAATAGATGGCAACATTAAACCAGAACTCTCAGCACCTGGTGCATCAGTTGAAGCAGCTTCTAGATTCACCAGTATCTCTACTTCTCTCTGGATCTCACGAACGGGCACAAGTATGGCGACCCCACATGTTGCTGGCGCACTTGCACTGAGCTATCAAAGCTCACAGTCCAATAGTGCATGGGATGATTTGAGTGCGTTATTCGAAGGGGCCGGTGGTTTTGACGCTCACAATTCACTTCCGACTAATGATGCAGGTTTTGGCCTTTGCGACTCCCTTCATACAGTTCGTCATGTTCTTGATGTACCCCTAGAAAACGGAACGTCACTATCGGATTGGGTAGGAATTCCTCCCTTGGTTGATGGCCACGAAAACATCACTCTGGATGGTAAGCTGGACATACTATCATTTTCTGCATATCATGATGAGAATCAGGTTGGTGCTGCCATAACAGTACGGAACGCCCCCTCTTGGGAGTCTTTCAATCTTTCATTGGAATTAAACCTGGACAACAATGAAGGTACAGGATATCTGGGAACTGATTCTGTGGTTAACATGACTATGGGTTCTCTCCAGCTCTATCGCTGGAACGAGGGTTGGGTTGAAGCAGCCGAGAATGAAGCTGAATGGTGGAATAGCTCGGCTACGATTTTCATCAGAGTGAATGCAGATTCAGTAGCTGATAGATTCTCGATTAACACCTATACGTACAACAGTACTGATTCGACCGTGGATTTCTTACAGGACATGACCCTAGAGAATATGTGGCGACCGCTGTTCAAAAACATCGAATTTGGTGCCACTGCGGGAACTTATTCTTTGAACATCTCGATTAAAGACAGAGATACCCAATCAGATAGTATCAATCTAGGTTGGCGTCTAGTATTTGGCCAAGACTCCATCCTGCAAACAGATACCGCAAGTGGTTCGAAGAACTATTTCCTTACATTCAATTCCACATCGTGGGATACTACCTATGTTGTAAGCGTTCTGCTGAATGTCAGCGATGGACATGACACACTTCATCTCAATTCTCTGATGTTGGAACGAACAGCTTCTGGTGTTCTAGAGATTTCAAGTGCTTCACTTGATAGCAATACTGCACGTGTTGGTCCATTCGTTCAAGACATGATTACGGGCAGAATCGTGGTTGAGGGATACCTGAAGGCCAGTGAGGTTGGAATTTCCTTTGCGGGTGGGACAAGCAACCCCTTGAATTTCTCGCTCACTGGTACTGACGGCGTCTATGAAATCCGTGTAAGACCATCTGGTTTGTCACCAGGTGAATATAGTGTCTATGCATATGCAATTAGTAGAACGGGGCAACGTATAGAAGAAAGATTTGCCACACTAGATGTCATTCAAGACTATACCATATTGATTATAGGTGCTGTTGCTGTCGGAGGGATGCTTGCAATCCTTATGCTTGTGAGTAGATACTTCAGGAAGGATGGTGAATAGCGTATGAAGCTAGTTGTTATTGGAATGGGCCCTGGCGGGGCATCAGTCGCATCAACAGTCAGTACCTTTGATCGTGAAGCTGATGTGGAAATCATTACTCAGGAGACAGAACCAGCTCACCGGAAGCCAGGTGCTTCTTTGGCTTTTGAGACACCGAATACCGATGAACTTGCCATTGAGGATTGGTCCTTGGAAAAGCTGAATGAACAAGGTGTTCGAGTACGACTGGGGACCCGTGTGGGGAATGTAAATCTGGATGACAAAGCATTGACCATTCGCGGACCTGATGGAACTACTTCAGAAGTAGAATTTGATAAGCTGGTTTTGGCTACGGGCGGTCTTCCCAACATACCCGATATCCCGGGAGCTGATTTGGAAGGAACCTATACGATTCAAAGCAGAGATGATGCTGCAGCTTTAGGTGAACGCCTATCATCTCTAAGTAAGATAGCCATAATTGGTGCCGGCTTCAGTGGTTTGGAAATTGCAGATCATCTTCATAAGATTGGCAAAGAAGTACATCTGATTGTTCGTTCACGCTTTATGCGACGTCTACTCGAGCCCAGTATGAGTTTAGAGCTTGAATCAAGAATACCGGCTGATATGATTCTTCACAAGGGCAAGGCTCCAACTGCCATAACTGGATCGAAAGAGGTTGAAGGTGTAGAGATTGGCGATGAGGTTGTGCATTGTGATGCAGTTCTTTTCATGACTGGCGTCATACCTAATGTCTTATTGGCGGAGGAAATGGGTTTGGACATCGGACCGAGTGGTGCTATTGTCGTAGATGAACATATGGAGACTTCAGCTGAAGATGTCTATGCAGTAGGCGATTGTGCGGAAATGTCCGACTTCTTGACAGGTGAACCTGTTGTAATGCCCATTGGGAGTACAGCAGCGCGAGCCGGTAAGCAGGCAGGCCTGGCTATCGTCGGACGAGACAAGACATTCAAAGACGTCAATCTACGTCTGCAATATGATCGTATTCTCGATACAGACATTGTTTGTGTAGGCCACTCCTCAGAAACTGCGCGTCGCATGGACATCAAGACCGATGTGACTTTTCTAGACGACGATGCGGAATTCGCAAAGATTGCCCTTGTTACGGACAAGGACGGTATCCTCATTGGAGGACAAGTAATTGCGCCTCGTCTCGGTTCTAGATGGGCATATCAGATACTGGAGCGTGTAGATGAACGAGCGAATCTCAAGGAATCGCCCCTGCTCCCCCCTCAACATGATCGGATGGAAGGTCTGCTAGAAGACCAATATGGTCCTATTCGATAAGGGGACCTTCATCCTCTTCTACCTCTATTTCCCAGCCCGAATCTAGTTTATCCCGCACATTGAATTTGACGGCAGCTACATACACTAAGCCAACAAGAACAATGGCGATGAAGAGGATAGTAACAATGGTCGTAAGTTTTTGTTCGGGACTGCTTATGGGAACCAAGAAAATTTTCTTTGCGATTCTAGTATTTCCGCTTGCATCTGTTGCGGTTACTGATACTTCATAGAAACCACCATTGGTTACGTTCAGGGAGGCAACGAATTTGTAACCTAACTCTTCGCTCACTTCAGGTTCGAGAACCTCATCATTAGGGCCAGAGATTCTCATTGTGACATCTTCCAAGTCATTATCAAATACATAGGTCACTATGTTTGTGATTTCGCCCACTTGATCCACATCAAACTCAATGTCGAAGACCCTTGGTCTTTCAGGAATCAATGATCCTGCTATGTTCCGAAGGAGCCTCAGATTGTCTGCTCCTCCACGAATAGCATCGTAGAGAATATTATCATAAAGCGTGGAACCATCTGACATTGCAATAACACGTCCATCACCATACTCTGCCTTAGCGATGAGTGCATGTTCTTTGTCAGAACTATACCAGAAGAGACCTTGGGCACCAGCCACCGATGAGTTAATCGACAGAGTGCTTCCCGATAGGACATACAGATTCTCCACGCCCTCTGTCAGAGTGTCATTCTCTACAACTCCTCCATAATCCTCTCCATAGAATTCACCTGTTTGGTCATCTGGCCCCCTTCCAATTTCAAACTCCTCGCATTGGATTCCATAGGGTTCGAGTATCATATTGTAGTAGTCAATACCGAAGCTAGCGCTTCCTGTTTGGCTATCGTAGAACTCTGAAAGAATAAAGAGCGTACCTCCGTTCTCAACGAATTCGTGGATTGCTTCAATTTCTCTCTCAGCGTAGGGCGTTTCTGTATCCATTATCATGAAGGTTTCAGTTGTTGATAGAATTCCTGTATCAATAGTACTGCTTCCCGAATCACTTGGAAACTCAGATAGTAGAATCCCTTGGTTCTTCAGATACTCGGTGAAGTATCTGTAGTATGATGGATCATCAGCATCTTCTGCTGAATGATGGGCCATATCAACCATCAATTTCCCGCCGTAACTTGTGATGGAGAAGTCCAGTTCGATTGAAGTTATGTTATTGCTTGGTGTCGCAAGGACAAGCTCTCCTGAATAATCTCCTATCGAACTCAATGGCAAGTCCTTAGGTATGCTTAGAGATATACCAAAATAGGAGTAACCTTCCTGAACGTTTACTGATTCAGGTACTCGAACGAATTGGCTTGCGTTACCATAGGTTTGGATATTGAGGTTTCCTCTGTCATCCGTTGACAACACAGACACATTCTGTCCTTCTCTATCTTCTCCAACTATGAGGACTTTCTTGCTACCCGGCAGGGTTGGATAGCTTCTTGGTGTCATCAACGTGAATGTGTCGATAGAATCAAGCAAGATGTCCGATCTGGTTACGTTGGCTAGCCCCCATCCTTGTTCCATAGGGTCTTGGTCAAAATCAGTTGCGCCGGCCATGATTGCTGTTTTTGATTCGATAGGTCGTAAATACGGATACTTGCTCATTAATAGTGCAACGAGCCCAGCTATCTGGGGTGTTGATGCAGAGGTTCCAGAGAATTGGGTGTAGTGGGAACCATATTGGCTATAGTTGTAAATTGGGTACTCAAAAGAGCCAGCACTATCAGCCCTTCCAGACATTACATTCAGGCCAGGGGCTATGATATCTGGCTTCGCAAAAATTCCGTTTGGTTCAGCATACTGTCTGTTTACTGGACCTCTGCTGCTGAAAGCTACAACACCAGTTCCATCAGCAGAAGAGCCTACTGTAATAGCTTCTTCGAGGACTCCTGGAGAATTGATTGTGTATGCTGCGGGGCCGGTGTTACCCGCTGCGATCACTACAGTCACTCCTTCCTGAATAGCAGACTCTACAGCTAGCATGGACGGGTCTTCATTGGATATGTCAGCCATGGGCCCTCCCAAACTCAGTGAGATGACATCTGAGCCACTATTTACGGCAAATTCTATGCCCTGAGCGATGACTGAATCCTCACCAGCGCCATCTGCATCTAATACCTTGACGATGAGAAGCTTGGCTCCTGGGGCCATTCCTGTGTAGTTTCCCCCATTCATTTCTCCTGTGCCAGCAACGAGCCAAGAACACGCAGTACCATGTCCATTATCGTCATAGGCATCTACACCATCTGATGGTTCCATATCATCTTGATTGGAATCACTTACGAAGTCCTTGAATCCAACAAGCTGGTCCTCCAAATCTGGGTGATCTCCCTGGGCACCGCTATCTAGAACCGCTACCTTGATTCCTGTTCCATTGAATCCGTTTTCTATCAATGAATCGGTATCCAGAATCTCATCAGGATGGGTATAACCAAGATTTCCATCGTTATTAACCGCAATCTTCTCATTGCCTAACGTAACTTGGAGTTTGGAATCGAAATCCACCCGATCTATTAATGGGAAGCTCGCTAATTCCTTGATGGCACTCTTTTCTGCGTACAAGGACACAACCGGAATAAGTGAGAAGACATGTCTAATCACAATCTTCTCTAAGTCCGATTCATGCAAGAACTCACTCATTTCACGCTGAGAATACCCCTCTGGAAACTTCACCACAATGGGGATTTTCTCTTCGTTAGGAACCGAGTTCATTTTTTGGAGTAGTTCTGGTTCAATTTTGGGATGCTTTTCTGAAAAGTCAGCCTGAACTTCGTAAGACTGGGCCGGGACCATAGGCAGAAAAAGCAAGACTAGTATTCCAATCGCTAGAACAGTTAATTTAGGCCTAGGTGGTTGCTGCTTCAACTCAATCGAATCCTATCGCATGGAGTGAGTTCAATCATCTTATGAGTTTATTCTTGGAGGTGGTTTACTGATTGGAGTCCAGATGTTACTCGGAAAGTACGAGAGAGAAATCCAATAGCATTTTCGTGGATTTCTACTTGAAGAGAACACAAGGTGTTCAATCATGAGTAATAATAAGAAATGGAAATACAAGCGGCGTTTGCAGCTCAAGCATTTCTACGACGATGAATCCGGGAAGACGAGAAGAACCTGGATGGAGATACAATATCAGCCTCCTAAGAAAAGTCAGGAAGGCTGGGTAAATGATGGCAAAGTTAGAATCTCCCTTGGCGAAGATCGAGATGTGAAAGGTGCTTTCTTGCTTTCAATCGAGGAAGTGTGCCGACTTTTCAACTCCTTGAAAATGATCGCCGCAGAACATGAAGAGGAAAAGGCGAAACTCTGGGATCAGTAGCCATAGACTTCAATGTCTATTCCTCTTTGAGGTGGATTTCCCCCTCATATACTATGGCAGAGACCTGTCAATAAAACATATTTAACATGCGGATTACATAGGTATCTTGCTCAAAGAGGAGGTCCAACATTGGTCATCCCAGACTCGTATATGATACTACAGCCGACAATTGATTTCGTTTTTCCTGCTAGTGATTTGATAGCCGTCTTACCATACGTGTTCCCGTTGATTTTTCTAGGCACTCTTTTGCTTCTATATCAACGATATCTCCCTAGAGACGACATGAAGCGAAACTTACTCGTTCTTGTAGGTTTAGGAAGCTTCTTGGTCTCGATTCTTGCGATTCTCTATGCAGGATTCGGTTCAGTATGGTGGGGGCCAAGTGAATTGACATTTGGTTCTTGGTGGCCGTTGATACGCCGCTTGCAGCTAGTCACCGATATCGTGTTCGGTTCGGTGGTTATAGGCGTCGTTTATGTAGCAGCAGTAAGCGTGGTTCTTGGCTTGCTTTCTACTAGGATGGTTTCACCACCTGATTTAGACGCTGCAAAAATACAGCAGCAGACGAGTGAGATGAGAAAAGCATACACAAAAATGGAAGAAAGCTTCTCAGAGATTGAAGCTGAGAATAAACGCCTGAACGAGTTTCTTGGTGAACGTGAAGAAAAACTTCAGGACTTGCAGAATCAGGTTGAATCTCTACAAGCTGAGCTTGAAAATCGAGAAGAGACCCTCGCTGAGATGGAAGAGCAACTAGAGGCTGCAGCTGAGGTTGAAGTTGAACCCGAATATGATGTGGAAGAGATAATCCAAGAAGAGGTTAAGGAGAAGGAAGAAAAAATCCAAGCTCTTGAGGAACAGATTGAGAAGCTCAAAGAGGAACAGCCTGAGGGTGAAAAGACCATTCCCAAGGATGTTATGGAGAAGCTAAGTAGTATCCAACAAGAACTCAAGGAACGGGATCAGCGCCTTGATGAAATCGGTCGGCGTTCAGAAACAGCTTCTGAAGTGGCTGATAGTATAATATCTGACTTGGCTGAGCTTATTTCGAAAATTGAAGATAGCGCTCTTGAAACGCCCGCTAAGAAAGCACTGATCAAACTGCTTGAGGACATTGGAAGATCTATGAGCCGAATATCAGAAGAGGCGGAATCTGCTGAGAAAAAAGAAGGCAACGTAGAGATGATAGGGGCTGTTATGATGGTACACGAAATGGTTGATCGCATCAAACGAATGACTCGAAAAGAGTCATCTGCTTAATTGCGGGACATCAACTGATTTCCGCTAAGGCTACGAGTGCTGGGATAGCCATCTGGGAATCGACCTTTGCAACCTCCTCTTTGGGCTCTTGTGTTTCTGTAAGCTTACATACCCCCTCTGCCCCCCTTTGACTCCTTTCTGAAAAGATAAAACGTATATCCAATTACTCGTAAGGCTTAATAGGGGAGTGATATCTAAATCAGATAATCACAAACGTTGTGGAGAACGCGGAAGAGGAGATGTGCTTGTGAGCCCTCATACCAATTCATGCTCGCAGGTACTAGAGGTTTAGACCCAGAGAGTGTGCTATCTCACATTTGATGGCCAACTCTGTGGAATTATGTTTTCCACATAACTTTAGTGAGGATTGATTAAGAGATGAAGAAAAAGAATATTGCTCTCGTTCTGTTTCTTGTCGCAGCCATGAGCATATCGATGTTTTATGCTCCATCGGCTCCCGCGGCACAGACCGAGGTCAACACTCCTCCCGAATTCTCGCCTGAAGAGGTTGACGAAATTAACGACTTCTACGATGTCGTTAATCAGCCTAACTTCAGGCCAGAAGTCGATCCTCTACTTGCGTCTTGGCGTGAAACCCAAGAGCTTGATAGTAGAGTGGTCGAATTTAATGGGAAACCGAGTGTTTTGATTTTCGGTACTCCCGCGATGGACATGGACAGTATTGAAGAGATCGCAGAGGTCAGCTGGAGTGCTGATCTGCGGGTATTCAGTGTTGTGAAGGCATACTTGCCTACTACCGCTGCACTGAGTCACCTTGTCAAAATCGATGGTGTTACAACCGTCAAGGCTGACGAGGCCGCCATGTCACTAGGTAACGATTTGCAAAAGAACCTAGTGAAGTCAGAGGCACCACCTGCAGAAGTCTCCCCTGACATGTTCGAAATCCGCGAAGTTGTGGGTGCAACTGGTACCACCGCTAGTGGTTTCACTGGTGATGGTGTTGTTGTAGGCCACTTGGACACTGGTGCGGACTTCGGTCAACCTGATCTGCAAGACGCGTATCATGAGGATTCATACGATCCGACTGGTTACGGTTTGACGTTGAGTAACTATCATGCAAACTCAACCAACGTTGCTAACGTAACCGAGTGGCTTGCTGGTGGTAACCTGCTTACCTACGAGAAGGGTGGCAAGTACTACCTGAATGTCGCTGGTTGGGACCCTGTTGTGAACAACAACGGCGGTGGCCGACACCTGATGGGGCTTCTACCTCCATATGGTAATGGCTATCCATACGGGTCCGTAGTTGGTTTCATTGGATTGTATGAGTGGGCATATGGCCTAGAAGGACAAGGCATTTCAGAATTCATTGCAAATGAAATCTGGAAGGACTGGGAGATTCCTGATCCTGCAAATGTGCAGGGCAACTACAGCTTTGGTTGGGTCTTCCAGCAGAGACAGAGTCCTTACACAAAGGCTTTCGCTCCGACCCTTGTATTCAATTCTACAGCTGATGACAACTATCATCTTGTCGTTGACTGGGAAGGTGCAGAAGGTTGGACAGCCATGTGGAACGGCGCCATATACTACGAGTCCCTGAACCTTGATACCTATGCAGACAGGGCTCAGATCAAAGCCCTATTTGACTGGAGTTTCGTCGATGACTTTGAAGAAGAGACCTACCATGAAGGCAATCTGATTGTTGCCACCGATTATACTGGTGACGGCATTGATGATTTCAGCCTAGGTTCTCTCTGTTGGACACTGGATCCCGGCTTCTTTGCCGACGAGCCCATGTTCAAGTACTTCAGGTCAGACGGTGACGCATTCGCGCTATACTTCGATGCTGGTACACACGGTACCGCAACAGCCGGACACGTGGCTGCTCAAGGTACTTATGAGTACTACAACACCGACAACGGTACATCCTTCACGATGACAGGTATCGCACCTGACGCGAAGGTATTGTCCGTCAAGGCGATTACTTCAGCATCTGAGTTCGGTTCATACTTGTGGTCCTGCGGCTTTGACTACAATGCTACAACTGGAAAGTTCTACTATTCTGGGCATCACCAGGCAGACTTGGTTACCAACTCTTGGGGTTGGATCACTGAACCATTCAGTGAATTCGACTATCTATCCATGAGCTGGACTATTCTATCTGTACCAGACTACCTTGCTACTGGTTACCCCGGCGTTCTTCACGTATTTTCTGCGGGTAACGAAGGCTCTGGTTTCATGACAGGTGGTCCACCAGGATGCTCAGCGGGCGTATTGTCAGTTGGTGCATCAACAACCAGTCACTGGCTTGACTATCTCTATGGTCCTGACCAGGACCTCCAAGGCATCGCGAGCTTTACAAGCAAAGGTCCGGCAACTTCTGGCTACAACAAGCCTGATGTCGTTGCACCTGGTCTTGCTGGGTACTCGATTATGCCATGGTACGGTCAGTACTTCTATCCGTACTTCTATTGGGGTCCATACTGGTCTGGCACTGTACCTGATTACACACTATTCAGTGGTACAAGTCAGGCGGCACCTGTTGCTGCTGGTGTAACTGCTCTCGTGATTGAGGCGCTAGGCGATAATACGCCTGGTTTAGTAAAGACAATCATTCAGAGCACTGCTGATGATATGGGTTACGATCCAGCTACTCAGGGCTTTGGTCAAATCAACGCTGAAGCTGCCTGCGATTTCGTTGTGAACAATGCAGGTTGGCACACATGGAATTACGACTCCTTCAACAACTTGGCCGCGATTCTTGATGGACCGTGGTACAAGTGGGGTGTACTACCTCAGAGCTATTATGGTGGAGTCACAGTTGACAATGAGAACGAAACCCATCCAAGAGACATGCCTGATGGTGGACTCTACTTTGGTCAGCTTATGCCAGGAGAGAGCGCAACTATTGGTATGAATCTCTACGATGACTTGGGTACCATGGTCACGAGTCCTGCTGTTTCTACACAGGGCAAATACATGCGCGAGGCTGGTACATTCACCTTCACCAACGAGACATTCGTATACATGGACACTGTCGTTGATGGTGAAATGATGTACGGATATTACAACCTACGTGATCAGCTTGGGGACACTGACTACAATACGGTCATGAGCTCTAGCTACATGACAGTTAGTGTGGCCTTTGATGGTACCGAGGTTGCCGGTGCAGAACCATGGATGTTCTTGTATGATTGGTATGACCACAACAATGATGGTATGCCTAACCTGTTCAATGCCTCCTATGCTAACGTCACGGAGCTAACACGGGTTACAAGTGCAAGCGATCCCAGCAACACCAATATGATGCCAGCTGCAGTTCCAACTGGTACGCTGGGTGATACAACTGATGGTAATGCAACACTGGTGATACACGATCCAGTGTTTGACGCCGATCCAACAGCAGCGGGTCACAACTTCACTTGTTCAGTGACCTACTGGGAAGAAGTCAACACCGGTATGATTACTGCTGTTGATGACACAACAGACACCAACACGTTCAATGTCACTCTTACCGCGCCTGCTGATGCCGAGCCTGGTATCCACCAGGGTTACTTCGAGATTGATGGCGGCGCTCTGAGGGTACCTTGGAGCTACATGGTTGTCAAGAACATCACAGCAGCTGAAGGCGATGTCAACGTAATTACCGACGGTTGGGGCGCTGAGCTCGAGCCATACGATCAAGCAATGTACGGTTGCATGGGCTCTGACCCAGACGACTGGGACTTCAGGACTTATGCTATCCACAACCCGAACGAAAATGCTACCCACCTTGGGTTCAGAACCGTTTGGGGTGCTACAGGCAACGCAATGCACATGTCTGTCTACGATTCTAATGGTACACTGCTTGCTGAGAACGGCGCTGAGTTTGCTACGAGCACAGCAGTCATCGCTGACATCAGTGACTATGGCGAAGGCATGTTCTACCTCATGGTGCACCCGACAGCTCTGAACGGCACAGTTTACATGCCGGTCAACTACACGATGCACGTGATGTGGTACGAGGAGCTGACCACACAGGATCTCCAGCTCACCTGGACATCCAATGATCAGACAACACCACAGACCCTAGAGGATGGCGATGTGGCTACAGGCGATCACGTTGTGGTGAACGCGACCTACCCAGAGTTCAACTTGCCTAACCTGCCAGAGTACGAGGTTACATCCATCATGTCAGAGTTCCTTTCAGGACTCTACGAGACTAGGACTGGAGACCTTGTCATTCCAACATCCGGGTACGATCCATTCTCAGGCGCCATCGAGCTTGATGAATTCGCTTGGGAGATTGTGGACGGTATCAAGGAAGGCGACACCGTGAAAATCACAGGTGATTTCACCAATGGTGACTGTGACTTTATGGTGTGGCAGTACGGCACAGACAACTCCACCTGGACCTACGGCAACAACTTGATGGCAGACGATATGGCCACTGGTGACGTACCTGAGAAGGGCCAGTTCACAGCCGACTTTACCGGAGCTATTGCTATCGGTATCTTCGACTATGATGGTCAGCCTGGACAATACGAAGTCACAGTCGATACACTGGCTGGTGACTCCGCAACTAATCCGGCTGGAGCAATGGTGACATACGACACCTACTACCTAGTCAAGAACGGTACATTCCAGGTCAGAATCTCAGCTACAACCGGTACTAACATCAATCTAGAAGTGATGAACGACGGCATTACTTTCAACAACTTCTTTGCCCCTGACATCACCGATGTAAGCGTGACCGGTAGCGGCGCTGAGAAGCTTATCGAGTGGACTCCATACGATCTTAATGCGGGCGACGAGCACGAGTTTGAGGTACTCGTCTCTGCAGATGGAGGCACGACCTATCAGCTGCTAGCCAAGGAGCTGACTGTGACCAACTACACTTGGGACTCAACTGGATTCGAGGAACTCGACACTTACAAGATTCAAGTTCGTGTCGTTGACAACGATCCATCGATCAATCGTACGATCTACGAGTTACCAGGAGGTAACTGGCCAGGCCTCACAGGTAGAGGCTTCTCCGATACCTTCTCGGCTGGTACGGTGACAGTCACTGAGCCTACTGAGACAACAACCACTACAACCCCGCCTGGTCCTGGACCAGTACCTATCGATCCACTCATTCTCGGTTTGGTTGCTGGTATCGGTGCTGGCGTCGTAGTTGTGCTGATTCTCTTCTTAGTGAAGAGAAGGTAGTCTTACAGTTTAAAACGGGGACTTCGGTCCCCTATTCTTACTTTTTTTTTTGGCTTCTTCTCGACATCTACGTTATCCATCATCAGAGAATCAACTTCTCGATTTTACAGGTCAACATGTTATACGGACCTGGAATTTGGACTTTCAATGCATTGTGCTCTGTGTGGAGCTTAGAATGTGTTGAATTACAAAATGAGCTTTAACACTTGGGGGAGGGTGGGTTTCTGCGTCTAATCGACTTCAATCACGACTTCGGAAAGCGGTTTTCTACCTGTTTTGGTTTGTGGAGTCCCTTTGCCAAGTGGAATAATCGAAACGGGCCTGAACTCCTGAGATAGATCAAGAACTTCAGAAACCGTGTTCTCGTCGAATGCACCTACCCAGCATCCGGCATATCCTTTGAAGTGCGCGGCGAGCAAAACACCATATGTGAGAGCAGCCGTATCTTGAATCGAATACAACTCTCTACCGCGTTGCCCATATCTTTGAGCTGATTCTGAGGGTACGGCACATATTACTAAGGTTACAGGAGCTTGGCTAACAAAGCGCTGTCCATAGGCTGCTTCTGCCAGTTTTCTCTTCTTCGTATTGCCCTTTACAACAATAATTCTCCATGGTTGCCTATTACCTGCCGAAGGGGATTGTAGACCGGCTTTAAGAATCTCGTTGAGAATCTCCTTTGGTATGTCTTCATCAGAGAAGTTTCTCACTGAAGATCGTGACTTCAGCAGCTCAATGGCCTCGTTATCACTCATGTCATAACACCTCTGGGTTCACTAGATTAGGAGGTTTTTCCCCCTTTAATCCCTTGCTCAAATTCTCCGCACATATCTCTGCCATTTTCGATCTTGTAGCAAGTGTTGCACTTCCTACATGTGGGGCTAGAACAACGTTATTGAGCTGGAGTAGAGGATTGTCGTGTTTAATAGGTTCGTTGTGAAAAACATCTAGTCCAGCTGCGAAGAGATGTCTATTCTTCAAGGCATTGAAGAGAGCCGCTTCATCGACTACCTCCCCCCTTGAAGTGTTAATCAGAATTGCCCCCTCCTTCATCATGGCAAATTCCCTTTTGCCTATCATTCCTTTCGTTTCAGAGGTCAATGGAACATGCAGAGATATGATATCAGACTTCTCTAGAATCATATCTAGTTCTACTTTTTGTGTATCAAGTTCTTGTCTGATAGTCTCTGTACGTTCCGTTTCTGATCTGGTATGAAATAGTACATCCATAGAGAATCCTTTTGCTCTTCGTGCTACAGCAGTTCCAATCCTGCCAAGTCCGATGATGCCAAGGGTAGCACCTGTAATGTCCTTTCCGAGAAGCATCTTGGGTCCCCATGCAACTTTCCATTTTCTTTCTCTGACATATGCATCAGCTTCGACAACTCTCCTGGCTGCTGCCATAATGAGTGCCCAGGTAAAATCTGCAGTTGCATCGGTAAGAACCCCTGGTGTATTTGTAACCATGATTCCTTTGCTAGTAGCTGTTTTCACATCTATGTTGTCATATCCTACGGCATATTGCACTATGATTGACAACTCATCGAGTTCATTCAGTACTGCGGAATCTATTGGATCTGACAATAGCGTAACCAAACCATGACATCCCTGTGCCTTTTCGATAATCTCCTTCTTCGTTGGGGGGTGATCTGGTTTCCATACATCTGTTACGAATTCTTTTTTGATGCGTTCTAGCCCTGCGTCCGGAATCTCTCGTGTAACAAATACCATCTTGTTCAAGATATTTCTTGCCTCCTTAGTGATATGAAGCAATAGCCTTGCCCACACTGGGCTTTCTCATTCTTCCACGCCTAGGAGTTCTGATAAGTCCTCGGCCCGGTACAATATTTAGTGCGTTCATGTATTTGCTTATATGCAAAAAGAGAGTAAAGTAGAAATAGAAGAAAGTTTCCAAAATATGATGGAGAGAAAAAGCTGTGTCACTTGAGCTCCCCAAGAGTGCTATAGTCGTCCTTAATAAGTTGAGTAAAGAGGGCCCGATGACTCCTAAGGACATAAGCAAAGAGGTCGACCTGGCTCCGAGGACAGTTAGTTTTGCGTTGCGAAAACTGATGGGGAGAAAGCTTTGTCGTAAGATTCCGAACTTGCAGGATATGCGACAGCCATTGTATCTTGCCGACACCGATCGAGCAAAAGAGATACGGACAAAGTTCAATCATGTGTTCAGGCAGTTCTTACAATAGTTTTGTTCTACTGTAACTCGATGATACCCTCCCTTTGAGCAGGTCATAACTACATTTAACAAGCAGTACTAAGGCCATTTGCTATGAGTGAGCATAATGGCGCATGAAGGAATGAGTATTGCCTTAGTAGTTCTGGGGTTATTGCTGTTGATCATCTACTACTTTGGTCCACGAACTGAGGTTCGCGAAGTGAAACGACAAGAGGGCTTCATTATGTTGATACCTTCAGCCATAATTCTCTTTGTAATAGCGGCCATAGTTTTCAGCGGTATCATAGGCTAATTGAATTCTCTATCTACTAACCAGCACATGATTGCAGCCGCCATGAAATCAGCTGTTGTTCCAGGGTTGATTTCATCTGGAATATTCTTCTCTAAATAGGTGGTAGCTTCATCTAGCCTTTGATCCAAATCATACTTGAGTAGTGTCTTCTTTGCGTTTTCCTGTACCAGTTCGGCCATTTTCTTGCCATTCCTTCTCAAGATATGCCCATCCAGTTTCTGCGAGAGCAGCCAAATGAACACCTTGACGACAGCTTCCTCGATTGAATCGATTTCCTCCGCCTTCTTCAGAAGCTGGGGATATAGCCTCTCCAAGACCAATGGATATGCTTCACTTATCTCTCTGCATAACGGATCAACTGGTGCCGAAATCTCGAATAACTCAGTAAGCGTCAGATGATCTTCTCGAATATTGTTCTCAATATGGGGACTAGTTATGTCATACCTATCATGGATGATTTTCCAGCCCCTACCTTTCTTGTTCTCGTGGTTCTCAAGATCAAGTATCTGAAAGGCCTGTGAGAAGGTTAGGGCATCATTTACGGTTGTTTCTTCAACAAGATTACGGACATGCCGTTTTACCAGTTTGGGTTCCATAATTCGTTTTTCAAATATGGTTGCACCGATTGCTACGGTAAGGGGAATCAACAACAGAACACTTCCAAAAATCGTATTTCGACCAACAAATCCTCCGAGGATCTCCTTTTCAGAGGACAGAATGAGTTCTCCTAGATTTGCTTCATCATACCTCAGATTACCTTCCGCTATTGATATTCCTACCTGTGCACCCCGGAAGAATCCCTTTCCTGCCTGAGCGGCACTAGAAAGGAAATGGCGGTACTGGGTATCGGAAAAACTTTGGATTCTATTAACATTGCCAGGTTTGGGTGCACTTGCCTCAATCAGCAACGCAAGCTGGCCACAAGAGCTGAGTCTCCAAGCCACATTCGTCTTCTTCATGAATTACCACCCTGTTCTCTGTTTTAGACCAAAAAGACTTATTCATGTCTTTCCTCACCCCAACAGGGTTGAATGTATGGAAAACATCTCAGCTAGGTTAACATTTTCGCAGGTTGGAATATTTGTTTCTGCTATTGTATATTTGGCTGTTAGGGGTGGCTTGGTCATGCTTACAATCAACGGTCCATTATGGATTGTTCAGGGCGGCTGGCTTGCGATAGCCTTGCCGATTATTCCTGTAATCGTGATGGGCTTTACTGCATGTTGCGTATCGTATGCCTATTCGTATGTCGGTCTTTGGATGATGGATAATGACTTATACTTGCTAGGAATAGTCACTATATTCCTTTCAGTCATTATAGCCCCTGGGATTTTCGCTGCATACTCATGGTTCGGCTTCGAAATCATAATCTAAACGATTCGAGGCATTATGTCCGCAGCTCTACCCTCAAGCAGGATATCTGCTACCCCTTTGCGGTTGTTGCCATTCAGATTAACAAGTATGATTCTTGCATCCGACTTCTTGGCCAGATGCGGCAAATAGGCAGCGGGATAGACTTGTAAACTGGTTCCAATAACAAGCATGAGATCCGTCTTTCGACAGATACCTATTGCTTCTGACATGGCGTCCTGAGGTAGGGGTTCTCCAAAGAGTATGGCTTCGGATTTGAGGATACCATCGCATTCATCACACTTGGGTGGTATTTCGCCTTCCACTACTCGTCGCTGTATCTTCTCGCCCACATATTTTTTCCCGCACTCAAGGCAATAGGCTCTAAGATAATTCCCATGGAGTTCGACTACTTTCTGATTGCCCGCCTGTTGGTGTAGGTTATCGATATTCTGAGTAATAATTCCCAGAAGCTTGCTTCTCTCCTCCAACTTGGCTAGGGCCCTGTGAGCTTCGTTCGGATGGGCATCAAGAATAACCTCAGCTAGCTCTTGCCCCATCTCCCAGAACTTACTTGGATCCCTCATGAAACTGTCATAGGTGGCATATTCATTTGGATTATATTTTTCCCATAAACCCCCTTCTGAACGGAAATCCGGTATTCCTGAATCTACGCTGATTCCCGCTCCAGTCAGTGCTGAGATATTTTCCGCTTCTTCAACCCATTTCCTAGCCTTGGAAATTGCCTCATCTAATGACATAGCCTTTGTATTCGTATCAGCCCAAATGTTACTTTCGGTTTTTTCACTTTCTTCACTCTTTGATGGGCTTTTCGAAAAGTTTTTCTTGGTTAGAACGCGACTGGCGGCGAGAGTCACCAATGGGGATGCGGCCCGAGCGGTCGTTTTGCAGCCGATGTAGATTATCGGCTTGCTTCTGTGCATGTTTGCCAATCAGAGTCAATCTTGAATAATCAGGGTGACCGAACAATGCAGGATGAAGAGGAAACTGTGATGGATAGCTCAGATACACCTGAAAACGACGCTGAGCCAGAAGCATTTGAGCTGACACCTGAAAATGAGCTCGAAAGAAAACTCACAGAGCACAAGGAGAAGACGGATGATTTGACAGATAGACTTCAGCGTCTCCAAGCAGAATTCGAGAACTATAAGAAACGAATGAACAAGAGAATCGACGACATACGAGGAGTCGCTGGTGAATCTATTCTCCTCAAGCTCTTGGAAGTATATGATAACGTTGAAAGAGCTCTTGAAGTTGATTTTGAAGAGAATCCCGAAGCTGCCGAGGAAGGAGTTGCAGCTATACGCAAACAACTTGGGAAGCTATTTACACATGAAGGGGTTCGTCCCATTGAATGTGATGGGAAACAATTCGACCCTTACTACCAACATGCAGTTCAAAAGGTACATAATCCGGATAAACCTGATGGTGTCGTCCTAGAAGAATACCAGAAAGGCTACATGTTGAAGAACAAGGTGTTGCGTCCTGCACTTGTTTGCGTCAACAGACACAAGATTGATGAAGAGGATTCATCGGACAATAATGATGATAGCAAAAATGATGATACTGGTGAGTGATTAGAGTGACCGTAGTTGGCATAGATTTAGGCACTACAAATAGTGGAATAGCCTATATGGAAGGAGGAAAGCCCCAGATTATTCCCAATGCGGAGGGCAAAAGGCTTACTCCCTCTGTTGTAGGCATTACAGAAAAAGGCGAGATTATTGTGGGAGAATTGGCCAAAAGGCAGGCAATTTCAATGCCTGGTAGGACTATCAGATCAATCAAGCGACATATGGGTGAAGATTACACCGTTGAGATTGACGACAAGCAATACACCCCTCAAGAAATCTCCGCCATGATACTTAGAAAACTGAAGAGTGATGCAGAGGACTACCTTGATGAGGAAATTGAACAAGCCGTTATCACGGTACCTGCGTACTTCAATGATAGCCAGCGACAGGCAACAAAGGATGCAGGTCGTATTGCTGGCCTAGACGTTCTTAGGATCGTGAATGAACCCACCGCATCAACCCTCGCTTACGGGCTTGGCAAGAAGGAAGAGATGAAGGTATTAGTCTACGATCTTGGTGGAGGAACATTCGACGTTTCCATACTCGATATAGCTGAAGATGTTTACGAGGTTATGTCCACAGCCGGAGACACCAAGCTAGGTGGCGATGATTGGGATCAGCGTATCATGGACTGGATTGTGGAGGAATTCAAGAAAGAGCATGGTGTCGATCTCTCAGATAGTTTGGAGGCCATGCAGAGGATAAAAGAAGCAGCCGAACAGGCGAAAATTGAACTCTCCACAGTAAAGGAGACGAACATCAATCTGCCTTACATTACTGCTGATGAGAGTGGCCCGAAGCATATCGATTTGGATCTTACAAGAGCAAAATTCGAACAAATGACAGATGACCTAGTTCAGAAAACAATGGGTCCTCTCCGTCGTGCGTTGTCTGATGCTAAGTTAGAGCCTGAAGAGGTGGACAAAATCCTCCTTGTGGGTGGCGCTACCCGCATGCCCATGATTCAACAAAGTGTACGCGGCATCTTCGGAAAGGAAGGTGAGAAAAGCATCAATCCAGACGAAGTTGTGGCACTAGGCGCTGCTGTTCAAGCAGGAGTGCTTTCTGGTGAAACGAAAGATATCTTATTACTGGATGTAACCCCTCTAACACTGGCTATTGAAACACTAGGTGGCAAAGCTACGCCTCTCATCCCCCGGAACACCACTATTCCAACCAAGAAGAGCAAGGTATTCACTACCGCGGCGGATGGTCAGACAGCTGTTGATATTCACGTTGTGCAGGGTGAGCGACCTCTGGCGAAAGATAATATGAGCCTTGGCAAGTTCCAGCTTGTGGGTATACCCCCTGCCCCAAGAGGGACTCCACAGATTGAAGTTACATTTGACATTGATGCGGATGGTATAGTGAATGTGAAGGCTGAGGATAAGGCTACGGGCAATGAACAGTCCATTACAATAAAGGCTACAACGAACCTCTCTGAAGAAGAAATCGAGGAGATGGTCGAAGAAGCTGAGGAGTACGCTGAGGAAGACAAGAAGCGTGAAGCCATTATTGACGCGAAAAATACAGCTGATCAGATGATATACCAGGGTCAGAAACTCGTAAAGGATTTCGAAGACAAAGTGCCTGACGACTTGAAAGAGAAGCTCGAAAAAGAATCAGCGACACTTAAGCAAGCCATCGAGGAAGAGGATCTTGAAAAGATGAAATCTGGTACCGAGAAAGTGAAAGAGATTATCTACGAAATCTCACAGAAGGCTTATGGTGGCGCGGGGCCAGGCGCTCAAGGTTTCGACCCGAGTCAAATGGGTGCCGCAGGCTTTGATCCCAGCCAGATGGGAGCTCAAGGTGCACCTGGGGCTGAGGCATCATCGAGTGAGGAAGACATTGACGACGAAGATGTTGTTGATGTAGACTTTGAAGATCTCGACTAGGCTCTAAACGTTTGGTGAATGGGCTTGGCTGAAGATGACTACTACGACATCTTAGGTGTCGACAGAAACGCTACCCAAGACGAGATAAAGCGAGCCTACCGTAGGCTTGCCAAGAAGTACCATCCGGACCGGAATCCTGACAACAAGCAAGCTGAAGAGAAGCTTAAGGAGATAAACAAAGCCTATGAGGTTCTAAAAGACCCGGAAAAGAGAGCCAACTACGATCGATTCGGAACCGCTGAAACTGATGGTATCAGAATGGATGGCCTTGGAGATCTTTTCAGACAATTCTTTGGTGGTTTTGGTGGTTTTGGAAGAAGTCGTAGAAGTGGCCCACCACCAGGCGAAGACCTACGTATACGAATCAATTTGACATTCGAAGAGGCCTTTTTCGGAACTAAAAAGAAAATTGCTTTTCAACGGAAAGTCAAGTGTGATGAATGCGGAGGAACAGGAGCGGCTGAGGGGACTTCCCCCAGGACATGTTCTCAGTGCCATGGGCGCGGCCAAGTTATGCGTTCAATGGGTGGTTTCATGCGGGTTTCGCAAACGTGTCCACGTTGTCATGGTTCCGGAGAGATAATTGACACGCCTTGTTCCGAATGTGATGGATCCGGCCTAAAGACTGAAAGAAAGGAAATTGAGATACCTATCCCAGCAGGCGTGGAAGACGGAATGGGTCAGAGAATAAGGGGGGCAGGTAACGCGGGGGCGCGAGGTGGCGCCTATGGCGATTTGATTATCATGTTTTCTGTTGATTCACATGATCAATTTGTCCGCCGTGGCCTTCATGTGTATACTGAGATGGATATCCCGTTCTCAGTAGCAGTACTTGGTGGTGAGATTGAAATCCCAACAATGTATGGGACGAGCAAAATGGATATCCCATCTGGTACAGAGGGCGGGAAGCTCTTCAGAATGCGTGGGAAGGGCGTTCATGCTGATGATGGAAGAGAAGGGGATCAATTAGTCCGGGTTCACATCGACATCCCTGAGAATCTAAGCGATCAACAACGCGAATACCTAGAGAAATTCGGGAAACTCTTTGATTAGAAATCTCTTGGCTTGCATAGACAGCATCGCATTTTCAAATCGGGAAATGCACTCGTATTGGCGGGCTGTATTACCCACGCTGTATCTGCTCCTCTACCAGTACCTCCGATGCAGATTACGTCTTCATCTACACGCGCTAGTCCCGCATCAGCAGCCATCAGTGCTATTTCTGCACAAACTTTGGTTCCTTGTCCGAACGTACGAAAAGCAACAGCCATCAGTTCAGTTGCAGTCCAAGTGCCAAGCTGTTTCCTAAAACTTCTGGCAATTCCTGCTAGAGCATGGGTGGTTGTGAGGATTTCAGCCCCGTTTTCTTCTATCTTTTCCCTATTTGAAGGCTTGAGCTCGTTCTTATTCGGTTCTGAGAAGCCGGTCATATGGGTGACCACAATAACATCACTATCTGAAAACAACTCAGCCGCTTTCGCACCAGTTGAACCTTCTGTTGTGGCTACTAGAACACGCTTGATTTGAGAATTTTCTCTAAGATAGCCTTTCACGATATCAAGCACTGTGTCCGTATGCTCAGATGACGCATGGTCAAAACAGTGTGTATTCTTAGACATACTCCTATCTTGAGCTGTCATTATATCAAGGTTACCTACTCTTCCTTTTCGTGGAAGATGAAGATTCCGCCTTGATACAACTTGATTAACCATTCGATTACCGTGAAGAAAAGCAGAATCAAGAAGAACCAAGGGAACATGATAGATGGGAACCTGTCAGAAACAACTACGCTGGCTAGAAAGACAACAAGAAAGACTACTACGAATCGCCCTATCATATAGAGCATTCTCTTTCGTTTGGCAGTCCAGACTGCGCTTTCAGGTAACTCTTTCCGGTATTCAGCAGCAATCTCCCTTGGGGATCCCAAATTGGCCAGTGTTTCCTCAAGGAGCATCATAGAGGATTCAGAAGGTCTCTTTTCAATTTTGTCCGAAAGCGCATCATTAATGTGCACTCTTAACTCATCTATCACTTCCCCTCTCTCTACCCCTTCTGGAAGGAGGTCTCTTACCCTATCAAGGTAATCATCAATTCGATCTTGTACTTCTCTACTCTCCATCTCTAAGCAACTCCAACTTCTCCATCATTTCTTCGAGGATTACTTCCATTGCCCGTAGAACCCTGTCTCCTTCGGCTGTGAGTACATACACCTTCCGTTTTGGACCTGCATCCGATTTTTCGGTGTGAACGTTGAGAAGACGCTCGTTCCTTAGTCTATGCAGAATTGGATATAACGTTCCGTCTTTGACTTCAAGGACGCCGCTGGTCTTTGCCTCGAGTTCCTTGGCGATTCCATAGCCATGAATACCGTTTTGATTATTCTTTACGATTGCTAGAATCGCATATTGAAGTATTCCTCTCCGCATTTCAACCTTCCAGCTATCCTCAAAGCTTTGTGTCTTGTTCAACGATGGCCATCCTCTAACTCAGCATTCATGTAAGGTACCTAGCGATGCTAGGTATTATCGATATGGTATTGTGAGAATTTAAGCTTTGTGAGCAAGTGGGCCCTGTGTAAAAAGTCATACTGATATATCGGATTGACACACATTACTGTTCCGGATTGTCTGTATTCGTGCATAGGAATAGAGAATTAACTACTCATCTTGTCTTCTCACACTGATTCGGGCGAC
>WJIL01000072.1 GCA_014730275.1 Candidatus Lokiarchaeota archaeon
GGATATTCTGTTGGCATACGAGGTTGTAGCGGTGGGGGATGCATGTTTTAAGCAGTCAAGAAAATCCTCTAGAAGGTGTCAAACGTGTCAAATATAGCAATCAAAGCTTCTAACATTGGAAAACTGTATCAAATTGGAGGAAGTACTGTCCGTTATCAAACACTGCGGGATAATCTGGCTTCCCTGTTGAGATTGAGAGCCAGCTCTAAAGAATCGGAGACGTCGGATGGTATGGACAATTCCATATGGGCGGTCAGAGATGTGTCCTTTGATGTGTATAGAGGAGAAGTTGTAGGATTGATAGGGCGGAACGGAGCCGGAAAGAGCACTCTACTTAAAATGCTGGCGCGTATTACAGAACCGACCAAAGGACGAGCAGAAATTTTCGGTCGTGTAGGTTGTCTATTGGAAGTAGGTACAGGGTTTCATCAAGAGTTGACCGGTAGAGAAAACATCTTTTTCAACGGCTCAGTGCTTGGATTGAAATACAATGAAATCAAACGTAAGTTTGATGAGATCGTTGATTTCGCAGGTGTTGAGCAATTTCTGGACACACCCGTCAAGCGTTATTCTAGTGGCATGCAAGTAAGGTTGGCATTTGCAGTCGCAGCTCATCTTGATCCAGAAATACTGCTAGTCGATGAGGTGCTGGCTGTAGGAGATATCGCATTTCAGCAAAAGTGCCTTAACCGAGTGGGTGAAATCGCTAAATCAGGACGGACCGTCATTGTTGTAAGCCACAATATGACTTCCATCGCAAGGTTTTGCAGCCGTGTATTCCTCTTGGATAGGGGTTGTCTTAAATATGATGGTGATGTAAAAACAGGCATCGGGAAATATGTAGGTAGCACAAAAAAGAACTCAGAATTCAAAAATCTAAAAAAAGAATTGGCAGCACTCCCCCAGGATCCAGATTTCGAACTGCTAAACGTTATAGTTATACAGGAGGGAAGCCCGTCAAGACGTTTTATGAGCAACAAACCAATTTCTGTAACGATTGAATACCGGGTAAGGCGCCAAGTTACTGGATTGCGAGTTGGCTTTGATCTTAAGCGGAGTGATACTGGGATAACAGCTTTCCGCAGTTTCCACGATGATACTGACACCGAAATCGTAGCCACGCAACCGGGACACTATGTATCTGAAACGCAGATTCCAGCAGAGTTGCTCGCCGAAAAGGATTACTTCATCGACATTTCGGTTCTCATCTACAACATCCGCTGGGTTATTCATGAGCAAATTGTTTATCCATTCAGTGTTATTCCAAGCAATAGACATTCAAACCTGTACGCAGACAAGAAATACCCAGGAACTGTGATGCCCCTTATGAAATGGAACACTTGTAGGGCTGACTGATAACTTTGCAACAGCCCAAATAGGAATGCAGGTATGAGACCCCCCCCGCTTTGGGCCTCAGAAAACACTGTTTTCGGAATGGTGGGTCTATTTTGGGATCAACGTTACTGATTGAGGGTCTACGGTGCTTCAATCAGTTCGATCCAAACGACCAACCATTTCACAGGAAGAGATATGCCGACCAGTCATTTTGATCAACTGAATGAAATTATTGAGCTCATAGTGCTGACTCAGCCACGGAGATTGCTGGACATAGGTGTAGGCTTCGGCAAGTATGGTTTCCTCGCAAGGGAGTATCTAGAATTTCACGGAGAAGGCCAAACAAAGGAATATAACAGGTGGCAAAGACGTATCGAAGGCATTGAGATATTCAAGGATTATCTTACACCTGTTCACCAATTCATTTACGACGAGATATATATTGGAAATGCCATTAGGATTTTACCTCAGCTTGGTGATGATTACGATCTCGTTCTACTTATTGATGTTCTAGAGCACTTTGACAGTGAAACGGGGCAATGTTTGGTGGACGAGTGTGATAGACACTGCCGGAATCTTCTTATATCGACTCCGAAAAGGCCCGCCATGCAAGGAGCAGTCTTCGGAAACCCGAACGAGAGACATCAATCTCAGTGGAACAAACAGGATTTCGCACGATTCAAGGACAAGCTTATCGTGCGCAATCGCCACTCGTGGATTTTTTATATCGGTGCTGACTCAGGGCGAATTGCTGACGCCCTGCGGTGGAAAACCTGGGGACCCATTCATTCAAGATTGAGTGCAGTTCTCAGTTTATTCTGCCCTCCGGCCCTAAAGCTTTGGAGAAAACTTCAGCAACATCGCAGGAGAACCTCGAACTCCAAGAACTCACTGCGTTGAAACCGCCTTTAGTCCGAGAGACCTTAACGTTATGAACTCTTTAGCATCCTCCCAATTGCAGTCCTTGAACCACGATTCCGAAAGGCTTGAACTCGGGGCAATACTGAAGATATTGTCCATTGTTCTTGCCCTTCATGGAGCTATCCTACCGCCATGTCCGACTATAGCTGCTTCAACTGGGCACCTAGCAGCACAGACTATTTCGTGGCAGATACATGAGGTCGTGCCTGAATCATCCGATATTCACTACAACAATTGCAGCGTTGCAGTTGATTCTAATGGTATTGCCCATGTCTTCTTCACAGGCGGGAAAAATGCAGAGGATCGAGACACGATATATTACTATGTACCCACCAGTCCAAGTCCTCCGCTGGACGTATTAGTAGCTCCAACTCTTACATGGGCTGGGGCACAACTTATGGAGGCGGAATACAGCCCAGGTACCGATTCGCTTATCCTACTCTGGACAGAAGGCTGGGGTGGAGAGCTATTTCTAAGCAATGTCCCCGTAGACCTTGCCCTTGATGTGCGCGCTTGGAGCACGCATTTCATATCCCATGATGTCATTACTGCCTCTTTGGTTGTGGGAAAAGGCGGTGAATTGCATGTGGCTTTCTTCACCTTTGCGGGAGTTACAGCGAATTATACCTCTTCTAGTGATGACGGGGAAACTTGGTCTCACCCCCGAATACTCCACTCACTCCCTTCTGCCGAAGAAGCTGCTTTTATCCACGCTCGCATGACAGAAGATGAAACAGGATTATTACACCTGACGTGGA
>WJIL01000073.1 GCA_014730275.1 Candidatus Lokiarchaeota archaeon
CAGCAGAAATCACCAGAACTGACTTCTCTAATTCAGAGCGTTGTATCTGACTCGAGATGGAGTCCCAATAATTTTGTTGTCGTCATGCTAGATTACATGAATTCCGGAGGCTATCAAGACCGAAATAGCATAAAGGGTGCTTTCGGATCACGCTTTTCACAAGAAGAACTCCCCCGACTTTTTGTGGAATACAAGATTCCATTAGAAGAGGATGAAGTCTACAACTTTGCATACGAGAAAGATATCATCATTGACCACAACCAAGTAGAAACCGATTTAACTGACTTTCCAGTGATGGTGGAGCTTTTTGACAGTGATTTGAAGACAAAGGTTCAGCCCGATGGTGATGATATTGCATTCCGAATGGGTGATACAGCTCTAGATTACGAAATTGAGTATTTCGACCAGGACTACAGCCCAACTGAAGCTCATCTAGTGGCTTGGGTGAAGGTTCCTTACTTATCATGGTTGGCGGATACCACCATAACGATGATGTATGGTAATCCTAATGCAAAGTCCGCGAGTTCTGTCAGGGTATGGGAGTCCTATGCTACTGTGCATCATATGAACGAGAACCCGAGTGGAACTCTCTTCGATAGTACTTCCAACAACCATCTAGGCACTTCATATGGGACTCAAGGTTCAGAGGATTCGGTAAGCGGTCAAATCGACAGCGGCATAGACTTTGATGATGAACAAAATGATGTCATAGGGATTGGACAAATCTATACCGATGACTGGACTGAATTCACCATGAGTGCTTGGGTTCGAGAAGAAGAGAGCCACGATTGCAGAGTCTTCTCAAAATCCGATACTACTACTCCTTCAGAACATATCATCACCTTGAGAATCAATGGTATTACTCCCACTTTCAGAATCCGGACAGATGGAAGTGGAGGTTCAGGAGCCAGCTATGAAGCCACAAATTACAATTTGACGCTGAATCAATGGCATTATCTTGCTTGGAGGTGGAGCGCTGCAGACGAGAGATTAGTCGGTTATCTAGATGGCAATGCGATTCTTGATGTAACCCATGATGGTGATACTATCTACGATGCAGTCGAAGTATTCACCTTGGGCAACACCGATTTGGATAATAGCCGATATTTAGATGGCGTAATAGACGAGGCAAGACTTATTCCTGTTGTGCGTTCCCAAGACTGGATTGAAACTGAATACAATAATCAAAAGAATCCGTCTTCTTTCTTCAGCATTTCTTCAGAGCGCGTACTAGGTGATACATGGCAAGACGAAGACAAGGCAACATTGCTCTTTTCTACGAGCTCAGAAGAACCCCTGACGCTTGGTCCCCTTGTGACAATGGATATCGAGGGCTCAGGCAAGTCTCTTGATGATAACATGAATGATGGTACAAGCTTCTATGCTTTCAATGGTTCGAGTTATGTTAACTGGACTGCTAATGTTCTCATTTCACCGCCAAACAGTACCCAATCTATGAACGCTGAAATCGAATATCCTCTGACCCAATGGCGCCCAACCCAAGTAATCAATCCGTTAGGACAGGAAAAAAGTTATGGAACTGATTGGGACTATGATGGTGGAACGGTAACTATCTACAGCTCTGCAGTTGATATCTGGGGCGTTTGGGTTCTTAACTTTGTAAGCTGGAATTATGTTGAGGATTTGCAGCTGGGAATCAGTGGCCAAACACTCTCAGACACAGCAACGCTTAATGTGAGTGACGTTTTGGAACTCCAAGCAACAACGCCCTGGGTAGAAAATGCGAGAACCGGGTTAATACTAACTGACCCCAATGGAGACCTCTGGCATACCGATTATGATGTAACTGGGACCCCAAGTTCCACTTGGCACGTACCCTCATTTGAATATCGCATACCGCTTACCATTTCTTCTTCGCAAGTAGATTCGGATTTGACCAACTTTCCGGTTCTTATGAATTTTGTAGATACGAATCTTCAGGATTCCAACAAAGTCCAGGCTGATGGAAATGATATTGTCTTTGTACAGAACGGCATTATTCTCTCGCATGAAATTGAAAGGTTTGATCAGGCAACCGGCAGGATAACTGCTTGGGTCAAAACGAATCTATCGAGTAGTGTTGATAATAGTCTTTACATGTACTACGGGAATCCCGTGATTGGTTCATGTGAGAGTCGAACCGACGTATGGACAAATGAATACGACGCTGTTTGGCATCTGAATGAGATTGTTTCTGACGAAGGAGATGGCGGCATCCACCAAGACAGCACTTCCACAAGATATGACGGAATTCAGCATGGTAATACCTTTGATCCAGGCATTGCAAGTTACGGTCAGCAGTTTGATGGCACAGACGACTGGATTTCTGTGAACGCGACCGAGGATCTCAATCCCACAGGTGATGTTTCTCTCTCCGGATGGTTTTATCTTGAATCCACTTTCAGTAGTACATCATCCACATCAATGATGATAATGGAGAAATACCTTAGTGGTGATGTTAACTTCCATTTAGCATTGGTGGGAACAGACTACAGCGAGTCCGGTGTTGATGCAGGAAGCTTGGCATTTGGATTCGAAATGGATAATGCCGAATTCACAAAATGGACTACGAAGACATATTGGTCCTCTGGCTGGTATCATTACACTGCTCTCATGGATTCGGATACGCCCGCAAACAACAAGATCTATGTCAATGGAGTAAACAGCACCAATTCTGGTACTGCTGGCAGCGGTGGCACTCCGTCGTTCTTGAGCTTGGACTACTCCGCAGATTGGGGAATTGGAGGGCGTTATGGTGAAGATTCAGAGTTTGGCTCTCCACCTGAACGATTTCTAGACGGAGAGATGGATGAAGTACGAATCTCGAATGCTATTCGCTCATCTGGTTGGATATCAACTGAATATAATAGCCAAAATGACCCCGCTTCATTTGTTCAAAGGGGTAATGAACAACAGAAGACTTCGCCTGATGCCACCTTTACAAAAACCATTGACTCTACTGCTTTAGCTGGAGAATGGACAGCCAGTGTTTACTACAATGATACAGGTACGACAGTTTCAGAGGCAACAGGCTTGTATGAACGCAATTTCATTGTGAAGCATGATAGCTCCTTGCAGCTTCTTCATCCAAGCGATGCTGTTTCTGATGATTTGTCGCTACGAATTGCAGGAGATCTTCTCCAAATTGAGATGAAACTCATCGATGACATATCCTCGGAAGGTGTAAGCGGAGCAACCCTTGAAATCAATTGGACCACATCCGGAAGTCCGACGGATGTGACTCTGGATGAATACGAGAATGGTCGTTATGGTAAGATACTGAATACGTCAGATTTGGGAGACAACAAACGCTGGCGGATTAATGTGTGGTCTACTCATCCTTACTATAATGATGCAACAGACTATTTCGACTTGGATTTGAATCATGAAACAGAATTAACCTATACAAATATCGAAACTACCCCTGTTGGCTACGATTTCACAGCCACTTTGGTTTTCTATGATCTCTACGACGATATTCCCGTAACAGGAGCTTCGATTACCTTTTCAAATGGCACACCTGCCAATGTTGTGGCCGAGGGCTCGGGCCATTACAACATCTCACTATCTACAAGTGGTAAATCACTGGGAGATCACTCTTATGAGTTCGTAGCGTTCAAATCGGGTGCCTTTCTCGAGGATGATACAACAAATGTAACATTCACGCTAAGAAAACACTATACTTCTGTTAGCGTACAAGGAGACCTTGTAACACCATATGGGCAAGATACACCAATCACAGTGGTCATTACAGATTTGGATACTGGTAATGCACTCATTTCTACGAGTTCCGTAGCCTCTTGGACATTTACTTCGGGATACGATCCTATCTCGGAAAATTCACCGCCTGACTTTGATGTGTCTCTTACCACAAGCTCTTGGCTGGTAGGAACTGAGACAGTTACCTTATCGGTCACGATGAGTGGTAACTACTACGATCCATCTACCCATCAGTTCAATGTGGATATACGCAAACACTACACTTCTGTTACAGTTCTTGGTGATTTAATCACCCCTCATGGATTCAACACACCCGTCACTGTTGTGATAACGGACACTGATACAGGACTTGCGCTCGGCACCACTGCTGATGTCTCATCATGGTCATTTACTTCCAGTTACTCTCCGGTTTCAGAGGCTTCGCCAGAAGATTTTGATGTTACGTTAACTACCAATTCGTGGGCATTGGGAGTTGAGACATTGACTCTTTCAGTTACAATGAGTGGTATCTATGAGAATCCTACAAATTATCAGTTTGATGTAGAGATTCGTAAGCATTACACATCTGTGAGTGTCCAAGGGGATCTTGTTACTCCGTATGGACAGACAACACCAGTGACAGTTGTTTTGTCGGATATGGATACTGGAAACACTCTGGGAACCACATCTTCTGTTGCTTCGTGGAGCTTTACGTCAAGTTATCCTGTGGTGACCGAAACGCCGCCCGGTGATTTTGCAGTATCAATTACCACAGATACTTGGAACGTAGGAATCGAGACAGTCACACTTTCCGTAGCTATGAGTGGAATATACTTCGATTCTGCCAATTACAACTTCGACATAGAAATCCGAAACCATCGAATTGCGTCTTCTGTTATTGGAGAGTTTGTGACCCCTCATGGACAAATCACGGATGTGACTGTGTCACTAACAGACCTTGATACCGGAGCGAAACTAGCGAATACAGATAATGTTTCGTCATGGACCTTTAGCTCTGGCTTTGATCCCGTGTCGGAGACCAACCCAACTGACTTCGACGTTTCATTGACAACAGATACCTGGTCGCTTGGGATTGAAACCGTTACGCTATCTATCACGATGAATGGAAATTATGATAATCCTCAGGATATTCAATTTGATATCCAAATTCGTCAACACTACACATCCGTTACAATTACAGGAGATTTATTGACTCCACATGGATTTGACACTGCGATTGTGGTCGTAATCACTGATACAGACAACGGCTCTGTGCTTGTGGACACTTCTGATATCTCCTCATGGACATTTGATTGGGGAACTAGTTCAGATTCTGAGACTCCGCCGTCTGACTTTGATTACACCTTGACGACCAACACATGGGATTTGGGAGTTCGATCAGTAACCCTATCTGTAATCATGAGTGGAATCTATGCGAATCCAACGAGTTATCAATTCGATGTTGAGGTCCGGAAGCATTACACTTCTCTTTCCGTTACAGGTGACCTTGTAACGCCATATGGCAACACAACTCCAGTTGAGGTAGTAATAACCGATCTAGATACCAATACGGTCCTAGGAGATACAAACGACATTTCATCTTGGTCTTTCAGTTCCAGTTACGACCCCGATAGTGAATCACCCCCATCTGATTTCCAGGTGACCCTAACGACTGAGGATTGGGCTGTGGGAACAGAGACAGTAACACTATCTGTGACGATGAGTGGCGTATACAACAACCCATCAAACTACGAGTTCGCCGTTCAAATCACAAGTCTGACAACTAGGCTATATCATGAACCTAGTGATTTGCTCTTTCCAACGGGCGATGACTTCGTGATAGTTCTTCAGCTCAATGTGAGCGAACCGGGCACGTATTATGGTAATCCGATAAACAGTTTAGATCCTAGTGACTTTACAGTAACGAATTCGAGCTATACATACCCCGCAACAATCGATTTTCTATCCGACGGAAGATACAACCTTACAATCGATGATGTCGGCCACTTCATCGAAGGTACCTACACAATAACAGTTGAGGTTGATCCAACGAGTTCTATCTATGGGTCATCCGAGGTGATTATAACATTCGAGTATCAACCGGCCAGAAGTGACCTTACGGCAAACCTGTACACCATTTCAACTCCATACAACACCAACGCTACTTTAACGCTTTCTTACTATGATCTTGACAGGGGTTCAGGTATTACAACTGCAACTATTATCGCAAACATTTCTTGGATTTCCTACACTCATGTTGACGGGGGAAATTATGATGTGGAAATAGGCGTTGCAGATTTCAGTCTCGGATCTCATCCTGTTAACCTTACAGCTGATGCCGCTGGATATGCAGCTCGAAGTGTTATTGTAACCGTTGTAGTTACCCAAATACATACTGATGCAGAACCCTCGAAAATCTCAATTGATATGCCTGTAGGGAATACAGAAATTTTCTATATAGACTACAACGATTTGGACAACGATGTAGCCATTCCGGATGCTACCCACACGACAAACTGGAGTGGATCCGTTGCCCTTGATATTACATGGACCGGCAGCAGATACAAGGTGAATCTGACAACAACAGGTTCTGATGAACTGGGCATTTATCTGATTTGGTTCAATTTCACAAAGGGTGAAAACTATCAACCCGGCTACTGCGAAGTGGAAGTCGACATTCGAAGTCACATCACCATTTTCAACCTTGTAACTGCCGTAGAACCGACAGCATTCAATGCTCTCATCAACATCTCAGTGCGATACTATGATTTCGATAACAAAGTTGGAATAGACAGCATTTCCAACATTGAGGATTATGTGTGGAATGGAACTGATTGGATAGCAACCACCCTATTTTCGGAAACTGGAGGAATCTATACTATCCAGATTGATGCAAATCAGTTTGGTCTTGGTCAACAGAGCTTCACCATATTCTTCAATTGGACAGGACCTGTTCAGCAATACGAAAACAAGACCACGTCGGCTTCGGTGAATATTGTTGGAGTGACCTCCGAATTAACACTCCTGACCTCATCAGAACCTACTGCTTACCTCGGGAATATGTCTTACACCATAAGGTATGCAGAGCTTGACAGCGGACAAGGAATTGCAAACACAAGTAATCCAGACTACGAAGATGGAAATGTTTTCATCCACGTTGAATTTGAGGGCGCATCCATTGATTTGTCAGAAGTTGATATTTGGGAGACGGATTATCAAAACAAGCCGGGTCAATACTCAATCAGATTCAATACATCGATTTTCAGTTCAACTGGTCTATTTTATATGAACCTCTACATCAATTGGTCCAAAGGAGTAGATCCTGGATATACAAATCGTACTGATACAATATCGGTGCGAATTCTACCTCGTGATACACTCATTTCAATCGTTCCAGCATCATCAACCGCATACAATGAATATGCAGAGTTTTCATTCACCTACGAAGATACTCTTGCAGGTGAAGACATAGCTAATTCGAGCAAATTGTCGATTTCTCTAAGTCTGAATTCCTCTGAAATCACCTATGACGATGTATCCAAGCTGTTTACTGTAACCTTCAACACCAGCCAGTTTGAATCGCTGGGAGAGAAATCCTTCACTCTCAATATCACTTGGACTGGTACTCCCTTCTATGCAAACCGAACAAATAGGGTTGTATTCGTAACGGTTACGTCTCGTAATACAGTTTTGGATTATCAGGCCCCTCCACCCACCTCATATCGTGAGGTCGTGGATTTCACAGTAACTTGGACCGATATTGCGGGTGTTTCTGCCTTAGGTATCGAAAATGCTACTGTGGTTCTTTATGACGGAGCTTCTCCTATTGCGCAATCATATTACTCAGTAGCAGAATCTGGTGGCGGCGAGTATTCTATCGAGCTTAATACAACTTACAAATCCCACCCCGGGTTTTACACCGTCACTGTCGAGGTTGCTTCCCCTGAATTCTACTACCTCAACGCAACAGCTGATAGAACGCTCAATATTCGACAGAGAATAACGATTTTGACATCTGATCCTGTAGATGACGTTCCATACAACGGAACAATCGAGGTTGTTTTGTATTATCAGGATCTCCTGAGTTTGGCAAATGTGGGCAACACTTCTAATCTTGTCTCCTTTGACATAATAACCGCTGGGAACTGGATATACACCATCAACTGGCGTCAATCGCGCGGGAATTATCTTCTCTTGATTGACACTTCCAACCAAGTTGGTTTAGAAATCGGTGTTCCATATGAGATTCAACTGAATATGAGTTATGCCGATGTTGAACCGTTCTACAGATGGGATGATTTGACAATCGGCTATGAACTAAGACACCGGGCATCTTCTCTCGAGCAATCAGAAGCTCCTATTCAGACACCATACTTGGATTACTCTGACTTTGTTGTCTATTATGGTGACGCAGATGCTGGAACCGGTGTCGAGGGCGGGACCATCTATGTAGTGAAAGGTGGTTCCAGTCTTAACGAGGGAACCGATTTTGTCTATACAGATTCTGGAGGCGGTATATACGAAATATCAGTGAATACTACTGTTTTGGATGGACTTGGAACTACGCAAATCGTAGTCTGGGCAAACTGGACCAGTGGTTCTCCCTACCATAGCAATGCGAGCCTTTCACTAGATTTGCGAGTTGTTAGGCGGTCGACTAACGTAGTTGTTATGATTCCCCCATCAAGAACTAATTTCCTAGAGAACGTAGAGTTTCTTGTTGCATTCTCGGACTTGTCCACGGGCGACTACTTGTCCACTGACAAGAGCTTGATAACAATATACAACGAAGGTGTGGCATTGGATGGTTCTGATTTCACATTCCTTCAATCAGGTGCAGAATACAATTATGAAATCACCATCAATTCTACTGTTCTTTCTTCTGTGCTAGCGTCTGGAATAAATGTCACTATATTCGTCGACTGGCCTGATGCACCCAACTACTATCAGGATGACTCAACGGCGGTTCAAGTGACGATTATTGCTCGTGAAACTGCGCTTTCTATCGACAAACCACAAAGGACGTCGTATGATGAAAATGCGACCTTGAGTTTCCAGTTCTTGGATACGACAAACATTCCAGAGGAAACCATACAAAGCAACCCAACTCTCACGATTATGACCAATCTAACGGAAACCCCTTCTATAGACTATGAAGAGGCGAGTGAAACGTTTACTATTTCGTTCGATACTTCACAGTTTGCAGATGTGGGAGTCCATTTCTTCTATATCAATGTGACTTGGGCTGGAACGCCATTCTATGAGAATCGGACGCTTCAAGTTTCTTCTGTGAATGTCATATACAGAGAAACCCAAGTGAATTTCGATGCTCCTATACCAACCCCGTACAATGATACTGTTGCTTTCAATGTGACATACCTTGATGTCGCTGGTGGAACGGAGATTGGTATTTCTGAGGCAAATCTGACGATGTACTATGCTGGCTCTCCCATTCCAGCTCAATACACCCAAGCTACGCCTGATGGTTCTGGGCTATTTGGGGTTGAATTAGACACTAACTTCTTTACAGAGCCAGGTTCTTATGAGCTCAATGCCAGCTTGGTGTATACCGGAACCGAATTCCGTTCCGACGCCTACGCTTCGAGAACTCTCGTAGTACGATTCAGAGGAACTATTCTCTCTGCAGACCCTGTTGGTCCGATAGGATACGAAACGCAAATCATAACTTCCCTGCAATTCCAGGATCAGCTTACTTTCGAATCGATTGGCAATCTATCGTCCCAAACGTCTCTGACCGTTGTTAACGATACTGGCACACCATGGGTGTTTTCTGTACAGTGGCAACCTTCGACAGAAACCTATGAATTAGCTGTGGAAACCGAAGGACAAACTCTCGATGTTGGTGTGAGCTACAGCCTGCGTGTCAATATGACCTATCTCTATCAATCTCCATACTATCTGCATGATGAAACCTACATTTTCTTCTCGATCAGAAAACGAACTTCTCTTCTTAGTGTACCTGAACCGCCTACGCCAACTGCTTATAACGAACTTGCAGTGTTTGAAATCTACTATGAAGACACAGATGTGCAGCAGGGGATTTCTGGCGCTTCAATTTTATTGGAATCACTGTTGATTGACACAGACTACTTCGTATCCACGGGAACCCCAGGCACATACATAGTATCTTTGAATACCAGTTCTCTAGGTGGATTGGGAATCTTCATCGTCAATGTTACTGCCGATTGGCTCAACACCGCAGAACCATATCATAATGATGCCTCCAGAAATGTTACGATATCTGTAACGAGAAGAAACGCAGAAGTGGAGATTCTTTCTCCACCTGGTCAGGCAAGATTCTTGGACAACTTCACTTTCACGTTTGCATATACCGACAAGGCTGGCAGTAGTGAATCTCGAATATATATCACTCCTGATGATATTGACATCTATGCAAATGGCTCTCTTCTGTTGGATTCTGAATATTCTATGACAGGAATCATGGATTCTGCATTCAGGATTGTTATCAATTCAACAGTATTGGCACCAACATTAGTATCAGATTATAATGTCACTGTGGTCGTTGATTGGACGGATAGTCTCGCTCCTTACTATGAAGATGATCAAACTGAGCTATCTTTCACTAGTGTTAGAAGAAACATGGGGATAACCCTCGGCCAAATTCAGACCACTCCGCTAGGTGACAATATGACTGTCAATTTCAGCCTGAAGGATAACATCAAGAAAACACCAGTAGAAGGAGCTGTTATCCTGTTTGATTGCACGACTGTCTCGTTGGAAGAAGGCTCATCCTATTGGATAACTGAGGGAACGGGATCACTTGCGGGTGTCTACAACGTTACTGTTTTCACAAGCGCATTGGGTGGGATTGGAGATTTCACTTTCAACTTGGATGTTCACTGGATTCCAACATCTTCTCCATACTACAGCAATTTGTCAACGATAGCCGTCACGGGTTCGGTTGATCTCATATGGACTAGTCTTCAGAATGACGTTCCAACCCCAAGCTCAGTAAACATCACAGACTACGTGAAAGTTGTTGTGTATTTCAGAGACCTCGATCATGGTCAAATTGGCATCAATGGTTCATCAATCGATGTGGCTTATGTATCAACAGGTTTGGAACCAAGTAACTTACTCGTCAACAGAACCGGGCCGGGTATCTATGAAATCACTTTCAATACCATTGATCTAAATGAGACGGGTGCTTACACTTTGTCGATTATAGCATCCAAATGGCCATATGAATCAAGAGAGGTGAATCCAACCTTCACTGTATCAGTAATTGCCACTGTTCTAACACCTGGTAAAGAAACAATCCAAATACCTTGGAGGCAATCGGCACCATTCAATGTATCTTATGAAGACCTTCTTCACGAGAACCTTACAACTGGCGCTAGCGTAACTTATTCGTGGAGTGGGGGTGACGGCACGCTTACGGAGCAGGGAACTACCGGTATATATGCAACAAGCGTCGATACTACTGCTGCAGGGTCTGGAACTCACGTAATCACCATAACTGCAGCTAAAGACAAGTTCAGAACATCCATAACAACGGTAACCTTGGTTATCCTAACTATTCCTTCTGATATGATTGCGTACGAACCGGTTGAGCTAGTTAACGAGATACCGCGAGGCAGTCCAGTTAACATTACTATCTACCTGAATGATACTACTTACGATCAGCCCATTGCTGATGAATGGGTTGTAGACATCTATGCTATTCTTGAAGGAAAGAACTATCCACTGGCCTATAATGGCACTGCAGGCTACTATAGCACTACTATCCCTGGTGCTGATACGGAGCTCCCAATTAGTTTCTATACAATCAGAATATCATCAGTGATTACGAATTACAATCCTGCTAGCTTCTCTTTCAAAATCGATTTGCTGCAGACACTAACAACACTTCACATGCATGGACTCACGAACCGAACAATGAATGCAGTATATTTCGAGCAGGTGGAATTTGAACTCAATTATACGGAGAAATTCAGTGGAGTTACCATAGATTTGGCAAACGTTACTTGGGCCATACCTGACGCAGCTATTTCTGGTTCATTTGCCAATCTAGGAAACGGTCTTTGGCATACAGACTTTGATACTGCAGAAGTAGGATACGGTACTTGGGGTTTCACTTTCCGAGCTCTTCCAGATAACCCGATTTTGGCAGCTACAACAACAACGCTCACTCTTACTATTAAGAGAATACCGACTGAGGCTTTGAATCCATCACCACTTACGGTTGTGTGGGGTTGGAAAGGCAATATCAGCTTCACATATTACGATTCACACTTCGAAACCGGAGTTGCGGGAGCTGATACTGAGTATTCTTGGGGCCCAGTGAAAGGGAGTGCCATAGATACTGGGAATGGGACCTATCTGGTTCCTGTTGACACTACGCTGCTCACAACGGGCGATCGCCATTCTGTGCTTATTTCATTTGCAAAAGGGAATTATCAGGAATCCAATGGAGGCATACAGATAGCTGTTCAGGAGATTCCGACAGAGGTAGTTATTCAGCCACCAATCGATAATATGATTGAAAGTAGTAGAACCAACCTTCAGGTGCCAATTGGAGATACCCTGACTGTTCAACTGTTCTATAATGACACAGATGATACAGAAGAATACGTAGGGGGCATTGAGAATGCTACTCTGCTGCCCGAGAGTTCATTTTCAGGTCAGACCTTCAATGGAAAATGGGACTTCCCATTAGTTGAACTCGGTGCTGGTTGGTATAGTTTCACCTTTGATACAACCAACTCTTCAATCTATGATATCGCAGATTGGACACCAGGGGTCGAATATACGTATTACGTCGCACTGCAACTTGAAAACAGAACACTTGTTGAAGTCTCTATCTCTATCAGGGTAGTAGAAATACCCGCAGAGTTGATTTTCCCCGAACTTGATGCGCAGAATCCATTTGTGCAATTCCCTTATGGTCAAACAGTTGCGGTCAAAGTTTACTACAATGATACTTGGATTGGCCATAGCGATTCTCGAGGAATTGAAGATGCTACAATTCTTGGTGAGTTCGGTGAAGGAATTGTAAAAGTTGATCGTGTAGTAGAAGATGGCAATGGTTACTACACGGTTTATCTGTTTGCTGAGGCTCCTCTAGTACCCTTGGGGATTTCTGAGGACCTGACTCTAGGTACTGTATCAGCAAACAAGTCTACATATTCAGATGCCAAATTGGAGCTGAGAGTCAATGTTATACCGACTCAGGGCCAGCAGAGCATGGATACAGCGTTACGACTTGGGACTCCAATCAGTCTCTTCATTATCTTGCTACTGGTGGCTTACATCAAAGTCTGGAGTATTCCGAAGCGATTGAGGCAGATAAATGGCCAGATAAAATCGCTCGAGAAAGGAAAGATCCCTAGCCCCATAGATGAGGCCAAGAGTAGACAGGATCTCGTTGCAGAGCTTTTCAATGATACATTCAGGGAAGTTCAAGTCACAAGAACTCCCGAGAGTATGCCTTCAGAAGCAGTGGAAATCGAAGTACCTGAGCTTGGCGAATTGTTGGTAATGTTATCAATATTGACGCATCTTAGTCCCGAGGAACTTGAAGATTTCAAGGGCGATATCGATAAAATGAAACCAAGTGAGAAGGCGGCATTCATTAAAGAAGTCATCCAGCAGGAGGCAATTAGAGCTGCCAAACGTGAGAACAAGGATACTGATGCTATCATTGAAGAGGTTAGAGAGGAAGCTCGGAAGCAGCTACGAGGGGAAGAGATTGAGGAAGAGCCAGAAGATATCCCGGAAGTAAAGGAAGTAGAACAGGTCGAGAGACTGCTTCTCGAAGAGGAAATTTCTGAGAAGAAAATTATTGCGGAAGAAGACGAAATAACGGAACGCGAATCGGATTTCTTGAGTCCCTATGAACTCGAAGAACTTCGTAAGGATCTTGAGAAACGCGGTGTACCGGCTCACGAAATAGATACTATCATCAAACAGGCCGAGAGGCTCTCAAGGGATCTCGTTCGTGAGTTATTGGCTAGCTTGGATGAAAACAAGGAGTAGATACCCTTCTTCCAAGGCTGACTGGCCAGAAGGGAAGTATTCTCTTCTCCTCGAGTATTTCTTTTCTAGCGTGGCAGCCTAATAGCTACGTTCCTACGAGCACAGAACATACCCATTCCCTTCTGCCACGTCTACCTACGAACTATTGGGAAGAAACCACAGATTTGAAGAGTTTCTAAAAATCGAAAGGTTTGACAACTGAAAGAAACGCCCTGCGATGATATGGTTTATTATGCGTTTCCAAATCTATTGTTCAATCAGGCAAGGACAGTCAGCCTTATGCATTGATAGTGCTTTGTCCTTTCAGTTGCTTGATAATTGGGATATGTGCCCGGAGGATAGGACTGGTGATGGAGAACTCCTTATTAGATGTGAGAATCTCATTCTGCAGTACTGTATCTTACAGAATAACAAAATCACAAAGCGATGTAGATGTCCGTTGCAAGAAGCTTGATTTGGCTTGGTACAATCTGCATTGCAATACTATGTGTTCAGTCTTTCAACTGAATTCCCGTATCCCATTCGAACTTGGAGGTCATTAAATATGAGGCGGATAGCCCTAGCAGTAGTGATTGTATCAGTTCTTATTTTGCTACCAACAAATCTTCATCAAACACCAATCAAAACAACGGAATCTCCACTTCTTGGTTCCGCACCAAATGCCTTGGCAGAGGAATCAGACTCATATTCTGGTTCCGGTCAACCACTTGAGTATTCCATTGGAGGAACTACAGATACCGCTCCAACCACCTTCTCAGTTACTAATGGAAGTAGCATCGTCAGTTGGACAGCAGAAGTTCTTATTCCTCAACCGAATGATACTCTTTCAGGCGATGTTGAAGTATTCTACCCAATGACTGAATGGGGCCCAACCAAGGTGATTGACTCCTTGGGGCGTGAGCGGACTCAGGGTACCGCTTGGGATTATGGAGCTGGAAAGCTCACGATCTACAGCTCATCTGTCGATGTCTATGGTGAATGGCTTGTCAAATTCAACAGCCTGAACTATATGAAGAATCTCCAGCTTGGAGTAAGCGGACAGTCACTGTCCGATAGCGCGGTACTCAATGTGGGCGATGATTTGAAACTCAGGGCTACTACTCCTTGGATTGAGAATGCGAGAGTTGGGCTGGAGCTGAAAGATCCAAGTGGTGATGTCTGGTACACCGACTCCAATACTACAGGAACTCCTAGTACTGATTGGCACATTCCCTCATTTGGACATAGGATTCCTCTAGATATCTCAGCCTCTAATGTCGATGCTGACTTGACCGATTTTCCACTATTGGTAGATATTACTGAGAATGATTTGACGAATACTAACAAGGTACAAGCTGATGGTGATGATATCGTTTTCGTTCAAAATGGGGATATTCTCTCCCATGAGCTAGTACGATTCACTCAATCTACAGGCAAGCTAACGGCATGGGTTAAGACAAACCTTTCTTCCTCGGTAGATAACACCGTGTATATGTACTACGGCAACCCAGTTGTTGGTTCTACAGAAAATGCAACTGCTGTTTGGACCAACGGTTATGAAGCAGCATGGCATCTCGATGAGACCTATTCGGACGAAGCTGATGGCAATATCCACCAGGATAGCACTTCCGGGGATTACAATGGTGTACAACACGGAAACGACTGGGATCCGGGAATCGCTTACTACGCTCAGTTGTTTGACGGAACAGATGACTGGATTTCTGTGAACGCAACTGAGGGACTCGAACCAGAGGGTGATGTTACGCTTTCCGGCTGGTTCTATCTTGAGAATGAATTCAACAGCTCTTCGAGCACATCGATGATGATTATGGAAAAGTATCTGAGCGATGATGTGAATTTCCACATTGTGCTTGCGGGTTCTGATTATGGGGAAAGCGCACCACCAACTGGAAGTCTCGTTTTTGGATTTGAACAATATGGGTCAGAATCTGCTAAATGGACGAATACCACCAGCTGGTCAAGTGGATGGTATCATTACTCCTGCTTCATGGATGCAGACACGCTATCAAATAACAAGCTGTTTATCAACGGATTGGATGACACCAATCCTAATGAACATGACACTGGTCTCAGCTCATCCAATATGTCATATACTTCAGATTGGGGAATGGGCGGGAAGTATGGCGACTCCGCAGAATTTGGCTCACCAAATACCGCATTCTTGGATGGCTCAATGGACGAAGTAAGAGTATCTACAGCATCTCGTTCACCAGCTTGGATTGCAGCAGAATATGACAACCAAGTGCCATCTAGCACTTTCGTAGCGAAAGGTTCTCACACTCAGCGTGACTCTCCTGAACATACTTTCACCAAAACAGTTGATTCAACTGCACCTGCAGGCAAATGGACCGCAAGGACCTACTATAACGATACTGGAGTTTCAGTGACCAACAAGACGGGTCTTTACGAGAGGAATTTCATAGTTAAACATGATACTTCTTTGATACTCAAATCTCCAGGCGATGCAATTGGTGACCAGATTACCACCAAGATTGTGGGAGATATGCTACATATCGTGCTGGATCTGCAATACAGTGACAATACTTCAGACTACGTGGAAGGCGCTACTGTTACAATGAACTGGACCGTAGATGGAAGCCCCACACAGAAAACGCTAGTCGATCATGGAAATGGGACCTATAGTCGCACTCTGAACACAACAGACTTGGCTACTGAAGGTAGATGGAGGATTGACATATCCTCTTCTCATCCATACTACAATGATGCCAGCTATCAACTTGACATAGACCTTTCTCATGAAACTGAAATATTGTATGAAACTCCACCTTCAACACCTGTTGGTGATGATTTTACTGTCCGCATAACAGTACGAGATGCGTTCAATGGCAACCCTATCCTAGGTGCAAGCATCACCTCTAATGGATCTCTGATTGGTACTGTTGATAATGGCGATGGCACATATGATTTGACTCTTGATTCAGCAGGTTTAGAAACAGGAAATTATGTCTATCATGTAAATGCGAGCCCAGCTGAAACCTATCTACTAGAGAGCACGGTGGATATCACATTCACGCTTCGACAGATTCATACTGCGACCTATGGAATTGGCGGAAACTCGGTTTCAACTCCATATGATATTGATACTTCGTTTACTGTAACTTACAATGATACAGATCACAGCTATGCTGGCATATCTGGAGCTTCTTGGTCTGTAAACTCGCCTTCTGGCGTTACGGTTGGCGTCGCTGATAACGCCGATGGTTCTTACGGTCTAGCTATCGATGTTAGTGGAAAAGCCATTGAGACATACAGCATTGAGGTTACTTTTTCGAAAACTAACTACGAAGACAGCACATTCTTGCTAGAACTCACGATAACTCAACACGATACTTTCATTGTTGTAGACCTCGACCAAGAGATACCTTGGGGAGAGAATTCGACTTTCTCGATTGCATGGTACGATTCAGACACTGGCGACACGGATATCTCCGGAACAATTGGCGTTAGCGATGTAACTGTAAACGGAACCTCATCTGGAAGTCTCTTGAATTTCGACTTGGATTGTGATGATTGGACTGTAGGTACGTACCATCTGAACGTCACAGTCTATTCCGCTAATGGCAACTATGATGATGCATGGACCAATGTTACTCTTGAAATCCGGGCGCATCATACTTACATCGAAGTCAACTATGATGAAACCATACCGTGGGGCGAGACCTCATCATTTGTTGTCACGTGGTATGACTCTGATACCGGTGGAACCACAATTGACTCTGCGAATCTAGATAACGTTACAGTTGACACTGATTCCTTTGGAGTGCTATCGTTTGAGTATGATACTAGTTCATTATCTGTTGGTAGCTATCAACGAGACGTAGATGTGTACTCCTCGAGCTTGAACTACTTCGATGCTCACACCGTTGTCGAGATAACTGTGAGAAAGCATTACACTCAAGTCCATGTTGAAGGCGATTTCAATGTACCCTGGGGACAGACTACGGATATCACTGTAGTATACTGGGATATTGATACTGACTCAGCAGTTCCCGTTGGCTCCGTGAACCAATTCAGCTATGATCCTACTGGCTATAATATTCAAACATTTGGAGATTCAGCCTACACCATGACCCTCGATACTTCTGAGTGGGCCATGGGTACCGTTCCAGTTACACTTACCGTGACATCTGATAATTCGAATGAGAACTATCAACAGGCCACAACTGACTTCGATGTTGTAATCCGTGCTCATCATACAACGGTATCGATAAACTCCGAACCCGTGACGCCCGTTGGTTTTGATTCAGATATCACTGTCACTTACTGGGATACAGATACCGATTCGCAGGTCCCTCTAGACAATGTTAGTCAATTTGCTGTTAGTCCGACGGGGCATAGCCAGCAAAACTTCGCTGATACATCTTATACTCTGACGATAGATACTGACAGCTGGTCGATTTCCTTAGTATCTACGACACTGGAGGTAACAGCCGATAGCGGATTCTATGATACCGCGTCAGTAGCTTTTGACATAACTATCCGTGCCCGCATCACAACAGCTAATGTTGAGGGCAATACAACTATACCGTTTGGAAATGATACCCCTCTGAACATTGTCATTTGGGACCAGGATGCCGATTCAGCAGTCTCCGCTGGGAATGTCTCAACCCTTTCTTTCCAATCTTCATCATATGGAACTCAGGATTTCAGTAGCCCTAGTTCATTGGACATAACCCTCTCAACAGATACTTGGGATGTCGGAAAGGAACTCGTCACCTTGTCCGTATCGCTAAACAGTACAATTTTCTCGAATCCTGATAACTATCCATTCAACATAACCATCCGTAGACATTACACGGTTGTCAGTGTTACGGGCGATTTATTAACACCTCAAGGTTTCGATACTTCACTCTCAATACAGCTTACAGATGCTGATACCGGCACTCTTCTCTCGGTTAGTCAGGTTGATTCCATTGTTTTTGACCCTGATACCTATAGCTCCTATCAGGAGGATCCTCCTGGAGATTTCCAAGTGAATCTTCCAACAAGTAGCTGGGCATTAGGTACAGAAAATGTAGTTCTGAGCCTCAGTATGCTGAATTCGAGCTATGCCAATCCTGCGAACCATACTTTTGAGATTGAAATCAGAAAGCACTATACTCAAGCTGCTGTTTCGGGCGACTTCACTACACCCCATGGTTTCGATACATCTGTCTCGGTTGTGATAAGAGACCTGGATACGGGAACTAACGTGGCTGCTTCAGATGTAGCCAGCCTTTCTTTCACAACTACTTCTTATCCCAGCTATGATGAGACTAATCCGGGAGATTTTGATGTTACCCTACCAACGAACTCTTGGGGGCTGGGATCAGAGACTGTGACGCTTTCTGTTTCAATGACAGGCTCCATATATTTTGACCCAGATAATCATCAGTTTGATATCACTATCAGAAAGCACTACACGTCAGTTAGCGTAACCGGAAACTTCACTACCCCTCATGGCTTCAATAC
>WJIL01000074.1 GCA_014730275.1 Candidatus Lokiarchaeota archaeon
ATATAAGGGTTATCTGCATAGACCGCATATGCATGATTTTTGTCACAAAAGAGCACGAAAAGAATTGATAGGACATAGATCGCTTCGATTATGAAATCCCACCGGAAGTGAATTGTATTTTTTGCCGGACATACATATTTGTAGCAAGTAGCTGTATTCATAGTCAAGAACCAGAATCTTAGAGCAAGAGACTTCCGAATTGAACTTGCTAAGATTATTTCGACTATTTGAAATCATCTTGATGTCAGAAAACATGGTAAAAGAGTATTACAACCCTCTAGGATGACTGTTGAGACTGGAACCACATGGAATTGCTTTTTCCCCGGAAAATTGAAAAAAGCATGTGCTAAGGTGGAATCAGTTTCTGCGGGTGAAAGAACTTGCGGTTCGTCTTGATCAGGTTCCACCAAGCAATTGAATCGCATCAAGTGCTACTAGAAGGATATCCTATACTAAGGCTCTCCTTCAACCAACTGGACAATGTCGCTGCATCAGGCCTAACAAGTACATTCTCATTCTTCCACGGCTCCTCTTTCTTACCTAGCCAAATCCCTAGCATCTGTGCGCTAGTTGAATGATGCCACAGCAATCTTACGGCTCCGAAACGCAACGCCAACACATAGAGAAGCTCAGATAGATTCAGCCAATCGATACGATATGAGGTGTCAATTTCTTGGGGAATGTCTAGACGGTGCCCCTGAATCTCGTGGGATTTACATTTTGCAATGAAATCGCTATCTTCGGTAACAGCAATGAGGTCAACGCCCTGATTCCTACTGTGTTCTGCCAAAGCACGAATTATGTTCGTATCACCCCGGTCTGACCTCACTCTGAGGCAACGTCCAGTTTGTATCATTTTCTCGCATTCGATACTACCCATTCTGAACATCCTATCAACACCCATCAATTGGTTGAAGAATTGATGGAAGTCAAACCACGATTCGCTATACCTGCCATTGTATCCATTCAAAACGTTGTGGCTGTACTTCTTCTCATAAGAAGCCATCTCTTCCCTGATACCAGAAGTAACAACATATCCCCATCCAGCTAAAGAAGTTCTCTCTTTTAGTTCATACAACGTTCGATGAATGAGTGTGAAATACCTTCGAAGAAATGCATTGGTATCGAATACTATTCTGCATGGTCGATCGCCCGCGTAGAGATTTCTGTTGGTTTCGTCATCAAGTGTTGAGATAGTGTCATCCCATCCCCCTGGTTTGACAATACCGGCAGCAACGAGTGTATCCCTGAAGTTGTAGGACGATATTTCCTCGCGGCCGGGAACACCATCCATCGTATCTTCGTCAGCAAGTATTTTAATGTCAGCAGTAGGACTGTCTTCACTGAGTGAAACCTCAATTATTGAATCGGATAGCCATGGAATCTCGATGCTGAATTCAGTGATTTCCTTATTCAGGAACCAGTTGAATATCGCATATTGCTGATTTCGCGTCATGAGAAACTCGGAATTCATTGTGCCCCCCTCGCAAAGTCTCTAAGCTTGTATTCCATGACCGGGATTTCAGGTAATGGACGATTCAGGTACTTATCGTCCAACAGATGAAGATAGAAGACATGTTCAGCCTTCTGATACCAGCCATAGGTCAGCCCAAGAGCTGATACAAACTTCCTCCCTGGGGTGACGTCGATTACTATCTCGCAATTCGCTGGAACATCCTTGATTTCCTGGACAAATCCATCTCGGTATTCTTCATAGTCCTCTTCTGCATACTTGATTGTCTCTTTTTCAATCGAGACACCAACTTCGTCTTCGAAGCGATCCAACCAGCACATGAAGTCATTGTAAGCTCTATCAAGTTTCGTAATGATTCGATCCCTGTCTTCAGTAGGAATGAGACGAAATACCGTGATTTTCGATGGGATGATATCATGTTCCAGCTTGGCAGCCCAAAGGGTGTTGTATGCTGCAGCAGAGCTCCACCCGATAGTTACGAACCAATACCTATTTTCCAATCATAACAGCCCTGTTTGTTTTTTCGGATATTGAATTATATCATTTTTCCATACAAGGGTCTCTACAGATGATGCGAGGTACTACACAAGAGGAACAATTAAAGAAGGGCACTCCGATTTCATCGAGCAGAAATTGGAAAGCTAGTCGGGGGAATACCCAGTGTATCAGCTTGAATTCACAGTCTCAAGTCTTCACAGTCGAGAAATCAGGTTCTCCGGCGGCGCACTAAGAGCTGCTTTTCTTGGACTCGTAAGTGACATTGCCCCTGCCCTAGGCAAAGATATGCACGATGGTAATGACATCAGAACCTACGCAATCGATCCATTTCGCTTCAATAGTGATTTTCATACATCCCTAGATGTTGATGAAGACTACAAATTCGGGGTTAATCTCCTCCATAAAACAAGGTACAAACCCCTCGTTCGAGAAATGATCGGGTTGGAGAACTCCGAAATCGAGGTTTTTGGCAAACGGATGCCTGTGCTCCAAATTGATTTCAAGATGCACCACCCTTTGCAGATGATGCACAACTGGACAGGGGACAACAGAATCAAGAATGCCCCCAAGGCCCTCATAACCATGCGATTTCGTACTCCCACGCAGCTAGCGCACCTTGGAAGCGAGGCGCTGTATCTATATCCTGACCCCGAGAAGATATTTCCGTCTCTTCTGAAAATCTGGGCCGAAGTGGGAGGAAAAGCAATACCTGTTTCAACCGGGGAGTATAGGGACTGGGTTCGCACACAGGTTTATACGTCTCGACACAGGATTCAAACATATCCGGTCAAAATCTCTTCTACTATCCTAGCAATCGGATTCATCGGACGAGTAGATTACACGATAGATAATCCCGCGGATCCCTTGGCTAGATTGACAATAGGGTTAGCCCAACTTGCAGAGCTGAGCAACATTGGTAAGCATCGAACCGCTGGTTTGGGGAAAGTCAATACCACAGTCAAAATTGACGATGGTAATGGGAATATGATACGCTGTAAACCGAATTAGTTCCCGTCAATTATTGAGATTCTCTCGTAGCAACAGATACATCCGTGTTTAGACGAATACATGTACTTCAGGCATTGTTGATTATCTAAGAAGTGGGCTGTGCTAGTTATCGACTCAACCATTTCTTCAAACTGGACAGATTAGGCTCAGAGATGCCAATTCCTGCCCATTCCCGCATATGTCTGAGACCAAATACTTTTGGTGAGTTTGGTGAATCCCAGGCTCGTCGAGCAACCTCTTCTAGGTCTTCGACTCGGTCATGAATGGATCCATCACCTTCCTCTGCCCAGTCTAACCCGGCAACTATGGCAGACCTAGCAAGAGTCCCTCCCATCTGTCGAGCACGCATATAAACTTCAAAGAGTTTCATTTTTGCCTCAGAAGGTTTACTATCAGTTGTACAGCTGATGACATAGGTTTTGTGTCTTCGAATACCAATAACGTCCAATTCGAAGCTACCACCCCCAGCTGTACCCACGGACACACCGGCATGTATTCTCATTGGTTCTTCTTTTTCGAGTTTGGCAATCAGGTAGGCAATCCAATACTCTAGCCACTTCCCTTTGAAGAAATCCTTCCATGTACTTCGGGTTATGCTTTTCATCTTTGGATGTATCTGATTCTGGCTCAGCTTCAAACCAAAATCGTTCGGCTTGAGAGGTGTCGTATCAGATGAATCCATAGGAACCTTTGCTGCAATTCGCCCTAATTTGCTCTTGTAAGAATTGAAATCTCCCTTCAAAGCTTCTTGGGCGATTACAGCCCCATCAGAGAGTTTTGGACCCCTTCCAAGCTCGGGGCGTTTCTCAAGCAACTCGAATCCGTGGAGCTTGATTTTTGTGTCTAGGGTTATCAGCAAATTGATTGGCACGGTCTCGCCATCATCAAATCTCAGCTCCTCCGACCGGTTATCCACATAACAGCATCTATCGGGCGTTCCACCATGCTGGAGCCATTTAGACCGAACGCCGCAAGACATGACTTTCGTTCCGCCGGTGTAATCCAGATGATAATCTCCCATGTCTGGCGTAACGACTTTGGCACACTCCTCCGTACTCTTGGGATCCTCTATGAGAACCTTCTTGGACTTGATTCCCAAGTTCTTGTAGAGCTCATATAGGCGTTCTGTCACAGATTCGGTTTGTCTAGAATATAGCATAATGGACTTCTCGGGCTTGAGCGTGGCTGCCGAAATCAATAATGGCAACGGATTAGAACCCACTGTTTGTATGAGACCTTTTGGCCTATCACTCAATGTCGTTTGCCTCAATTCCTTTGGGGATTTGCCCCATATCAACTGAGTTTTGCATGGAATATAAAGGCTATTCCATCAAACACCCAAGCTGAGTCAAATCATTTTCATCTATGATTAGGATTTTGAAAAATTGTAAGTAGTAAGACAGGCACACTACGTTTTCATACAAGTATCGTGACAATTTGTATGCTATCTATGAACCAAGCATAAAAAGTACAATCCGATTGAGCGGATGGTACGATCATAAATTTCTGTAATCCAACTCTTGAGTCGTGGACACAATTCCGATGGTTGATTTGAATTTGTCTATGTAATAGAATATTTTCTTAGGTTGCCATTTGATATACAAAGGGACTTGAAATGCGCAAACGTTCCAGGATCCTGTGTGCGACCTTATAAAGGGGGTCGCCAAAACCCCTCCATCGAAAAATGCGGTTTTCACCCCTCGGAGAGGCGCTCTACGAACGATTCTAAGCTCAAAAATCGTCGTTTTGTGTGCGAGCTTATAAAGGGGTGGTCAAAAAACCCTCCATCGAGCGAGGTCCCGGAAAGCAGAGTTATGAGGGTTCCGTTGGGCAAAATTCATATGTCAAAGGGGGCTGTTACAGAGCATAATCCGATAGAACCGGAATTGCAAC
>WJIL01000075.1 GCA_014730275.1 Candidatus Lokiarchaeota archaeon
CTTTGAGACGGGCTCTCTGCATTAGTATGGTTGTGCATACCGCCAAAGCAGCTGGTATCCATACTGTGATTATGTTGATTGGAATCGATATGAGCGTATAGGTTACGAAAATAGGTGGTACTATCAATACTCCAAAAAACAAGCGAAGTACAACTGAATCGATGTAGTTGGTGGGCTGGGGCATAGCAACCCCAGATACTTCAATGATCCTGAGCAGTACGGTGCCAAAACAACCGAGAATGAATATCCACAGTACGGAGAAGACGATTGTGAGCTCAATCGATACAGGTTGAATCAAATGGGTTGACCGCCTATTCTAGTCTTGAACTGCCTTTGGTTTCGTTCGTTTCACTTTGCTATAGTATCTCATATATGATTGTTGGGCTAGGGCTTCAAGAAGAAAATGAGTAGAACAAGATAGATTTGATTCCACTTAGTATGCTCAGAAAACGAGAACTTGTCAAAAATGCCTACAAAAGGCCTCAGTTTCTGAAATGGCTATCTTCGAGGTTTTTAGTTTCTATGAATGACAGAAAGAACCAAGGCATCTATACTTCACATAATCGGGTTTTGGAGATTGTGCAAAAAGCCGTCTGCCGTCAATCAATAGCTTGCCGTTTGCCGGTTCCATGATTTTCTCAATGCCTATCTCCTCATAAAGCGGCCAATCGGTCATTAAGAAGACTGCATGGGCATCGCGTGTGACTTTAAAGATGTCGTCACCTCTTTTGAATTTCGTGCGCAGTCCTTCATTGATTGTATTTTCGTTTGCCATTGGGTCGTGGGCCCAAATATCTGCACCAGCTGCATTGAGCTCTTCTATCAGTGAAAGACTCTGAGAGCGTCTCGTGTCGTCTGTTCCGGCTTTGAATGTAAGGCCGAGGACCGCTACTTTCTTTCCCTTTATGTCCTTCAACTCACCGTTCAGAATGCTCATCAGCCGAATAGAAGTGGCTCTGTTTACAGAAGCTACACCTCTCAGAAGATCCATTGGTATGCCCAAGGAATGGCCAACTTGAATCAATCCCGCCAAGTCCTTGGGCAAGCAGGTTCCTCCAAATCCCAAACCCGGTTTCATATGGTTTCCGTTGATTCTGTTGTCGGCCGTTACAATATCCATTACTTCATCGGGATCGGTGTTTGGAATCTTCTCAGCTAGGCTGGCAATCTCATTAGCGAATGATACTTTCGTCGCGAGGAATGCATTGCTAGCGTATTTGGATAGCTCTGCCGACTCAATGGAAACATGATAGACGGAAATCTGTTTATCTTTTACAATGCTTCGATATAAGGAATGATATCTTTTGAGTGCTTTTGAATCAGAGGCGCCAATTACGATGCGGTTTGGGTTCATTATATCGTGAATTGCATGTCCCTGTCTCATGAACTCGGGATTGAAAACTACACCAATCCTGTCGGACATGTGATGCTCTTCTAACTCCTCGATTAGAAGGGAACGAGTGGTTCCTGGAGGCACAGTGCTTCTTATGGCCAGCACGAGATAATCATCCAGCAACTTCTCGATATTCTCCAGTACACTATCCCGGGCAGCTTTCAGGTTACTAATATCAACTGAACCATCTCTTTGTGGAGGTGTCCCAACACAGAAAAGGACGAAATCATCGCCTGGGGGAATACTTTCGTAGTCAGAGGCCTGTAGACGCCCTCGGTTCACAGACTTGCGTAGTAATGGTTCCATCCCCACTTCCTCGAATGGCGGGGTGCCTGAGTTGATTAAAGAAACTCTATTCTCGTCAATATCTACAACTGTAACTTCATGAGTCTGGGACATAACCACAGCGGTTGCCAATCCAACATACCCTGCTCCGATAACCAGTATGCGCATACCCTTTCCTCGCAGTTAATTGGATTTCCATTACATATAAAGAAATCTGTTTTTCATGTATCTGAACAGAGCTATGGTGCGTCTGATTTCTTGGAGTCCAGCTGGGCTATTGGGAATTGTCTTTCTTTAATGCTTCCTTCTCAAGCCTCCACATTCGAAGCTTGTGAATATAGTCAATTATCAGACCTGCGGACATTAGGCTTGAGATTGTTGGGGCAAGGATAGTAATACTTGGAATAAGGAGCGACAAACCCCGTCCTATATTTCCACTTAGCATGAAGATAATACCGGCTGAAAGAAAAGGGATTCCCGCAGCCAGCAATAGCATTGAAATTATGCCAAAGAATCTTAGAGAAGCAACCTGAACGTATGTTAATATTAAATCAGGAAAAACCTGAAATGCATATCTCCAAATGCTGGAAATCAAACGAGATTTGCCTTCTCGTTTTCGGAATCGTATCGGAACCTCAACAACTTTGTAGCTTTGCCTTATTGATCTAATGAGGGTCTCCTGCACGTATGTCTTCTTTGATTCCACCACGAGGCGCTGAGCAAGGTCTCGATGAATCGCTCTGAACCCGCTCTGAGCATCTGATATTCTCTGTCCTGCTAGTTTGCTTGTTAAGAATGTTGCTAAGCGGTTACCCAATCTCTTACCCGTTGACA
>WJIL01000076.1 GCA_014730275.1 Candidatus Lokiarchaeota archaeon
GATGAGGCTGGTCATACGACAGTTGATAGTTTGAATGTCACTGTCTCCAAATTTTTTGTTGAAAGGACAGGGCCGGTGGATTTTGAAATCGGTCAGGACGACGCTTCGGTTGTGTGGAGCGGACTCACTCAAAATCCGTTGTGGTGCAATCTTTCCATCAACGGGACACTATACTACGATGGCTACTGGGAGGGCGAATTCATTGGTTTCAATCTCTCAAACCTTGAAACGGGATCTCATCTTGTTCAAATGAGACTCTTCAACGACACCTCGATGCTGCATAATGATACTTACTGGGCCCATGTGTATCCTGCAGAACCCCCTGTTGTATCACCTCTGCAGGATACGACCATCGCAATAACTTGGAACACCTCATTGGTTCTTAACTGGAGCTTGCAGGATTTTGCTCCATGTGAATGGCGGGTCTATATCAACTCGAGTTTGGAATCGTCAGCAACTTGGACCGCTCAATCATACGTCGTTAATTGGGATGTTCCTCTTCTTGACGAAGGACTCTACAGTATTCTTCTTGAGGCTGAGGACTGTGCTGGTCATGTCACCTCGTCTGAAGCAGAGCTTACCGTTGAATCACCTGACCCGCCTATCATCTCATCCTATCCTGATGATTCCACGATTGAGTGGGGTATACCAGGAGTGTCGTTCCATTGGGAAATCCACGGCGGACAGGAATGGATATTGACCCGAAATCATGAGGTGCTTGATGAGGGCGAAATCAATGGTGCCAAGGGAATCACTTGGGCCATCGAAAGCTGGCAGGATCAACGTTGGCGCATTGCAGAGTACACACTCAACCTAACGGTTGTTGCCAATACCTCTTGGTCCAAATCCGTTCTTACGCAAGTGAATGTAACTTGGGACGCGGGAGACCCATATGCTGACTCTGTTGTGGTCACACGCTCCAACTGGTATTCACAGGGAGATAACGCTTTGGGAGAACCAGATGGAAAATATGCTTTGGTGTTTCTTGATTACGGTTCCGGATATATCACGGTAGATATGGGTGAGGATGAGGAAATAGTGGACGGAACTGGAGACGATTTCACAGTCTTCGCAGGGGCAGGAGAGTATACGGTCTACGCTAGCCCGTCACTTGAGGCAAGTTTCGACATGCTATCCCGTGCTAGTGGTAACCAATCGCTAGATCTATCAGAAACCGACATGGATACTGTGCGATACATCACCATCGAATACTGGAGTGGCGAGAAAGTTGAACTCGATGCGATTCATGCTGATAATCACAATACGCCGCCAGCTGACGCAAAATCCCCTAGCATTGATGGCCCTGATAACTTCACTGTAAGCGGGAATCAAACGCCACTGTCATTCACGTGGGAGGTCTCGGATGATGCTCCGTGGAATTACAGTGTGTACATCAACGGAGTGTTCTATGAAGGTGGCCCATGGAACGGTTCTGATATAACCATCACGTTTGATGAGTACAGTATTGGCAACTACACATTCACCCTTCAAGTTACTGACCTATTCGGTAATGTCTCCACAGATGTAGTCGAAGTGGAGGTTGTTCCGGAGTCTGGTTTTGATTCGATCCTTCTCTTGGCCATAGGATCTGCTGTTATCGTAGTCGTAATTGCGGTAGCGGGTATCTTTGTACTTCGCAGAAGGGGTGCCTTATCTAGTTGACAGAGCGAACTACATCCACTAATCACATTCCTTCAACTGTCTGTTGCCTCTCCTATGGCATGTCCTAGTTCCTCTTGCTGGACATACTGATAATGATATTAGAGGTCTAGAATGAGATGCTCCTGGGTGCAGTATAGTGACGAGGATTCAGCCTCCAATTTGGTCTATGGTACTCTTGGTATGGCTTCTATTGCCAATGGCAGCTGCTACTCCATGGATTCATGGTGATGAGAACCTGGCTTTCACAGCGCCGGAAACCACCATTCCGACTCTTTCAGATAAGGAGCCTACTGAATCGACATTTGTGGATGCCAGTGAATATTCTGAGGGCATCATGTCATCACAAGAGATTACAAAAGCCGGGGCCTACTTCGATGGCTACAATCTCTTTGTACTCCGGGAAATGAACCGGTCGAACAATGATCTGATTCGTTACCCAATTGTATTGACAACGATGGACGGAAAAATAGCATTCGAGGGACCACCTGCTTTGGCGAATCCTGCCGAATTCATCAATTCAACCACAGTCCTCAGTCAGGACTACGATGAAGCCAGATTATGGAACATCTATACGAATGAAACAGACCATCTGGGATTGAAAGGGCACCATGACTACGAATACAATCACAATAACAACACCGTTTTCACGATTAAGGCATATAATATCGAGATTGGAGGTACGACCTATCTCTATGATAGCATCGAGGAATATGATTTAGACGGCAATTTGATTTGGAGCATAAACAGTAGTGAATTCATTCCGCCTGAACACTGGTGCCCGTATGGAGACCTGTGGCACGGTATCCCCGATGTCACGCACGGAAATACGATTTTCTATGATTCGGACGAGGATATGATTTACTTCAACTGTCGCAACACCAACACCTTCTACAAAATCAATCACTCCTCAGGTGAAGTCGTTTGGTCATTGGGCGAGTACGGGGACTTTCAGATGTTCGATGCAGATGGAAACGAGGCCCAGGCCTTATTTTATCATGCGCATGGATTGGATAGAATCGATGATAGCACCTTCCTACTGTTTGATAATGACTATCACAATCAGACAGATGCTGAAAACAAGCTCTCCCGTATGGTAGAAATCAAGACAAACGAGTTCACTATGACTGCGAATGTATCCTGGAAATGGACTGCCCCTCCCGATTACTACTCTGGGTACGCAGGCGATGCTGACAGGCTACCTAACGGGAACAGGATTGGGGTTTTTGGTACTCCAGATCATCCCGAAGCCGATGGAACTGGTGTATCTGATATCGGGGCTCGTATCGTTGAAGTCAACCGTGAGGGTGAAATCGTATGGAGCATGGACTATCATCACAAAGAAGAACTGAAGTACTATGTTCATGAACTTGATCGGGTGCGGCTGTCTCCGATACTAACCTCGAATCAGAATCACACCTTTTCAACGGAAGAAGCTGTGATTCTCAACTGGACGA